>CANQAW010000063.1 GCA_947589525.1 Candidatus Gastranaerophilales bacterium | reverse complement strand
CGTATTTTTAAAATCGGCAATTTCGGATTTCAAATTGTCTTTTAACTCGTCCAATATAGGCATTTGCCATGTATTTTCACAGCATAATGCCGATGTTTCAATGAATTTGTTAATCTGTTTTTGATTGTTTCCCAATACTGCGGTAATATTAGTGCCTAAAGAAACAATAGCGGCGCCCGTTAAAGTTGCAATGTCGATAACTTCGTCAGCCTGAAGCTTATCGGCGTAACAAAGCGCATCTGCAAGAGTAAGTCTGCCTTCGGCATCAGTATTATCAATTTCAATAGTCATACCGTTCATGGCTGTCAAAATATCGCCCTGCTTATATGCACAGCCAGAAGTCATATTTTCGCACAAAGCACTCAGGACATGAAGCTCTATATCAGCTTCAAGCATTGAAATTGCCTGAATGACTCCCAAAGCGCTCGCACAACCCGACATATCCGATTTCATGGTAAGCATTGAAGAAGCGGGTTTTATATTCATACCTCCCGCATCAAATGTTATACCTTTGCCGATAAGTACAACTTTTTTTCGGGGCGGATTTTTAGGCTTATATGTAACATGAATAAATTTAGGTTCATTAATACTGCCTTGAGAAACAGCAAGAAATGCGTTCATTTTCAAATTTGAAATTTCATTTTTATCATATATTTTAATTTCCAAATTACGCTCTTTTGCAACTCTTGAAGCAATTTTTGCAATATATTCGGCAGTAGCGTTTTGAGCCGGCTCATTTATTAAATCCTTGGCAAATTTCATAGCGTAAGAAGTATAAGCTCCAAGCTGTGCGCCGTATTCGATTTCGGAAGTTATATCACTGCATACAAGCTCGATTGTTTCAACTTGCGGATTTTTTTTGGATAAATATTTATTATACTCATACAGACCCGTTCTTAGAGCGCAAATTAAAATTGATGACAGGTCTTGCGGACTAATTTTTTTATCTTCGGGGATATAATCATTTATATTATCAATGAGCTCAACCGCAATCGAATTACCGATTAAATTACTTTTCACACAGCGGGAGGCAAATGCGGCAGCTTGGGAAAGTTTTTTTCTGTCAAATAAATCTTTTTTTCCCAAACCCACTACAAAAACTTTCAAATTTTCATTAACGGAATATTTAAACACATCCAAAAAAGTCCTTTTAGCACAGTTATATTTAAAAACCTGTTTCTCAAGAGCATTGTCGGATAAACCGTTTAAATAGTTAAAAAACGGGCTTGGTGTGTCATTATCTTCAAACATAAATAAAATTGCATTTTTAGCTTCAATTTCATTAGGTTTTTTGGTTAAAAATCTCATTGTATATTAAACTCCTTTATTTAATTTATTACTTAATTCTTTAATGTTTGTAATTGCTCTGTTGAAACGAGCTTGATTTTTTAATTTTTTATCTTTTATTTTAACGGTATCATCAATGCTTCGTACTATGCCCCAATTGGAATTAACGGGCTGAAAATTTTTATGAGAATTAAAAGTTATATATTCAACAAGTGCACCAAGCATTGTAGTATCATCCAATTCAATCATATCAAGATTATTTAAGTATCTGTCCATATTAATTGAAGCAAGCAATCCCGTGGAAATACTTTCGCAATATCCTTCAACACCTGTTAATTGACCTGCAAAAAATACATTTTTAAATTTTCGTGTTTGAAGATATTTATTTAAAATTTTGGGAGAATTTATGAAAGTATTGGCATGCATTACCCCGTATCTCAGAATATTGGCATTTTCAAGCGAAGGAATAGCGGAAATAAGTTTTTTTTGCTCACCCCATTTAAGATTAGTCTGAAATCCGACTAAATTATACATTGAAGCAATTTTATCATCCTGTCTTAATTGCACAACGGCATAAAATTGATTTTTCTTAAAGGGAGTTTGAAATCTTCTGTCAAATAAACCGACAGGCTTCATAGGTCCAAAACGCAAAGTATCAACACCACGGGACGCAATTATCTCAATGGGCATACATCCTTCAAAATAATTTGCTTCAAACTCTTTTAAAGGTGCTCTTTGCGCATTAATCAAAATATTATAAAAATTATCATATTCTTCTTTATTCATGGGGCAGTTTATAAAATCCGCACTTCCTTTATCCCAGCGTGAAGCATAAAAAGCTTTTGAAAAATCAATAGAGTCTTTTTCAACAATAGGGGCAACCGCATCATAAAAATGAAAATTTTCTTCGTTAAATAATTCTTTTATATTTTGGCAAAGTTCACTTGACGTTAAAGGCCCCGTTGCGATAATTACGGGATTGGAAACATCAATTTTTGTGTATTTATCGACAATATAATTAATATTTTTATATTCTTTAACGGTTTCATAAACTTCTTTGCAAAAAGCAATTCTGTCAACCGCAAGAGAATTTCCGGCCGGCAGTGAATTTTTTTTGGCTATGGGGAATAAAGACGAGCCTAAAATTTCCGCCTCAGATTTAAGAAGTGCGCTTGCCGAGGTATTTTCAAGAGAGCCTAAGGAGTTTGAACAAACAAGCTCGGCGGGATAATCGGTTTTATGAGCGCCTGTTTGAAATTTTGGACGCATTTCAATCAAATCAACTTCATGACCTCTTTTTGCAAGGTATATTGAGGCTTCACTACCCGCTAATCCTGAACCCACCACAGTAACTTTTGACATAATCTCCTCGGTTAATATAATAATTATACAACATAAATAATGTAAATAATTATTAAAATTATTAAAGTTTTACGGAAAATATCCGAAATATAGAAATATAAGGGATACGAGTTATATGCAAAAAAAATCAAAAAAATTATCAAATATGTCTAAATGTAACAGTTTAATTAATATTGCCATGCTTAAAAGGCGCAAGTTTGCATATAATTCCATCGCAAAAACATGCGACTACGAATTTAAAATGCGCATTATCAAATAATTTTAATCTTGCTTTTCGCTATTTAAATCACTGTTAAATTTAGCTGAAAAATCTTCCAAAAACTTGATAAATTTATTATCAGGCATAGTATCAACTTTAGTTTGTTCGGCAGCAGGCTGATTTATAATAATCAAAACCTCGTCTTTCGCCGCCATTTTAAGGTTATTTCTTGCAATTGATTCAACTTTATACATAGAGCTGAAATTTTGAATTTCATTTTTTAAATTCTTGTTTCTGGTGTCAGCCTGATAAAAAAGTTCTTGTGCTTTATATATTTTAGTTTGGTACACAACAATTTTGGCAAGGTTGAGCAATGCCGAAAAACTTATTTGAAATATACAGATTAAAAGAACAATTGTAAGAAAGGAGTGATAAAAACGAATTTTTCTTATTTTTTTCTTTTGTTGTTTCTGTAAACGTGATTTTAAATTAATATGATCACTAACCATAAACTTATTCTATCAGAAATTTAATCATTAAAGAAATTATTGTAACAATATTTTGCAACTTTTACATCTCTTTGATTTAGTTCGTATTCGCTTAAATTAGTCTTAAGCCAATTCAATTTATTTAACAGATGCAGAGCAATTAAACGGCGGGCTTCATTATTATTTTGCGCCAATTTGATAAGAAGAATTTCCTTTAGAGCAAAATTATAAACTATGACAAAACCGCCCGCACCGACTTTTGAAAACAAATTTTTGGACGAGAGAGCAATCAGCTCGCTGTCAAAGCGGTTATAACCTCCGAATAAATAATGATTGTTTAATATTGCGTTAAAAATGAAGGCATATTTTTTATCATTCAACAAATTAAAATAAGCTTGTATAATTTGCTTGGCGCTTATTGCCCAAAGGGGAGTGCCGCACCCGTCAAATGAAAGAATTTCACATTTATCCCCACACAAGCAATTTTGCTTTTCATGGATTAATTTTTGAACGGGGTGAGCGGGATTTATATAATCGTCTGTGTCATAACCGAGATATTTTGACATTAAAATCATCATTATATGTTTGGCGGAGCAATTATTTTGAAGTTTTGTTCCATAACCGTTAAAGCCTCTTAAATCCAAAGGTGCAGATGGTTTAAGCAAAAGCATGGATTTTTTTATGTTGTGTTTTTTAATCAAGCGCTCCAAAACTTTAACATGAGTTTTACTGCCGGCATGTGAACCGGCAAACATGGCAATTTCGCAGTTTTTTAATTTATAATCGCTTACTATATTGCAATCCGCAATAATGCTTGCCTGTATCGGCTTAGCAAGGGAACGCATAAAAAAAAGCGTATCCGGATTTAGTCCGATATATTTATAAATACCGTCTTTGTTTGCAAGATAAACGCTTCCCCAATAATAAGAATCGGGTATGGTGTTTCTTTCGGTTTTAAGTAATATTTCATGAACATTCATCAGTTAAGATTTAAAAGTTTTTTTAAACGTTTTTTCATAAGCAGATTTTCGCTTTCAAGACGGGCAACTTCTCTTTGAAGCTTGTCAACCTGCGTTTGTTCGTCTTCGGGAGTATCGCACTTAATCGAAGTAAGACCAAAGTTAACGGGCAGACGTCTTTTTGCTTCCTCTTTTAACAGCAAAAGACTGTCTAAACCTTTATCGGTGATAAATCCCATTTTAATTAATATGCTTGCCATTTTTACATGACGTCCTTCATCATTCAATTGCTTTTGATAACGAAGCGCCTGTTCAAGTTGAATCGCATTAATTTTACCTATACGTTTTAAAAATTCGCCTGTTTTGATTTTACCTGCAATAAACATAGCAAGAGCTATGTTTTTATTGGTATTAACATCTTGTACTTGTAAAAGCTCCATTTCGTTACATTTTACAAAAATTTTTGCCGTATCCGCAAAAGACCAGCTGTTTTTAACGGTTATTTCAAAAAAATCATTTTCTTCAAGCAGTTCTTGAAGAAAAATATAATGAGCATCTGACAGTTTTAGCGAACGGGTTTTTAACTCCTGCTTGCCTTTAAAACTAAGAGCGGGGATAAGATTTTGAAGAAGAACATCAGCTTCGCACAAATTGCTGAAGTCTTGAAGTTTTACATCCAAATCATGCATTACCACTTTGGTGACTACTTGTTTTACCCAGATGGGCAAACTGTTAATGTTTTCTATAAAAATATCCGAAATCTTCTGCATTCTAATCCCTTAAATAAAATATTAATAAATAAACATAATATGATTATACATAACGTAGATTTTTAAACAAATACATTATATAATTTAAATATAAAAATGTAAAATACGTTATAATTATTTACGAAAGATAAAAATGGGTCTGGACGGAATATCGGTAAATCAATTAAGAATTAGTTCAGAATTAAATTCAGGAGAACTAAATAAAATAAATCAGGAAAATTTTCCTCAAGTAGTCGATGGTCTGACACAAGGACAAAGAATTAACGCAGACGAAAAAAAAGAGAAAGAAGAAAACAAAAAGAACACAAAGCGCAGCAATAAAGATGAAGATTTAAAAGATAACGAACAAAATGACGAATTAAGCGAATTAAATGCGGTTAAATATGATTTAAGCGATAATAATAAATATATTTTAAAATTGGAAGAAGAAAGCGGTAATATATTGATAATTGATAAAAAAACACAGCAGGTAATACAAAAATTTAACCCCGAAGCTCTTTCAAATTTAACAAAATATTTAAAAAACTACACCGGAGTATTAATAAATAAAAGGTATTAAAATGAATCAATACATTAAACAATATCAAAAATTAAACATTGAAACCGCCACCAGAGAACAAATTCTTATAATGTTATATGACGGTGCAATACAGTTTTTAAATAAAGCAAAAATATCTCTCTCCAAAAAGGATTATGAAAATTGGAACAATAATCTCATAGGAGCACAAAAAATTATAGAAGAATTTATTAATTCGCTCGATAGAGAAATTGCTCCGCAACTGGCGCAAAACCTTACAAGTTTATACGAATATTTCCTGAGAAGACTGGTGCATGCAAATATCAAAAAAGAAACACAGCCTGTTGATGAAGTACTAACGTATTTAAAAAGCTTAAAAGCTACTTGGGAAAAAGCAATCGAACTTAATCAAAAAGAAACCGCAAAAAAACTGCAAGACGAAAATTCGGATTCGGATAGCAATGAATACGAAGAAACTGATGATTACGCATAGGACAAAGAACAATGCTTGAAAAAAACAACAGAGAGCACATTAAGCTTTTATACGAAAAATTTGAAAAAATTAACAGCTATATTAAATCGGCAATAAAAAAAGAAGACATGGAGACAATCCAAAACATTTTTGACACAAAAAACGAGTTAATAAAAGAAATTGTTTCCTTTGAAAAAATTTATCATCAGGAAATTAAAAAAGATAAAGAATTGCTCAATTTCAAGTTAAAATTAATTGAAGAAGAAAAAATAAACATTAAATTGATGGAAAACTTAAAAACAAAAGCAATGCGTGAAATTGTCAACACAAGCAAAACAAAAAAAATATATACCGCATACGAACCTTCACTGTCGCAAACTCAGTCAACAATTGAATTAACGGATGACGACGAAAATTAATTTCTTAAATTTTTATAACTAAAAGTAACATAAATCGCAACTCCCAAAACAATCCATAAAACAAACATTGCAACACTGGAAGTTAACTCTTTTAAGGAAAATGCCATTAAACTCAAACTTGATATAATGCCTAATATGGGAAATAAAGGCATTAAAGGAACTCTGAACGAGCGCTTTAAATCAGGCTCAGTTTTTCTTAACACCATTACCGCAATACAAATAGCTATAAAAGAAGTAAAAGTTCCGTAATTACACAACTGTGCCGAAATATTTAAATCCATAAACAGTGAGCACACAATGGTTACTATTCCTACAAGCCATGTTAAAACATGCGGGGTTCTGTATTTCTTATGAATAGCTCTTAAAACTCTGGGCAGGAATTTATCTCTGCTCATTGCATAAAGAATTCTTGTGGATGCAAGCTGGCAAATTAAAAATACGCTTGCAAGCGCACAAACAGAAGCTACGGATATAAAACAAGCCAGATAATCTTTGTTAATAGCACATAGCGCACTTGCTATCGGAGCTTGTATATTTATTGTTCCTAAAGGACAAATACCCGTTAATACAAGTGCAACCAAAATATACAAAACCGTACAAAAAATTAAAGTTGTAAAAATCGCAACGGGAATATCTCTTTGTGGATTTTTTGCCTCTTCGGCAGTTGCCGTAACTGCATCAATTCCGATATAAGCAAAAAATATAATAAACGCACCCATCATAATCCCTTGAATACCGTTCGGAGCAAAAGGAGTCCAGTTTTGAATATCAATATGAGGCGCACCCACCACAACAAAAGAAATAATCATAAACAAATTTAAACAAACCATAATTGTTGCAAACCTTGCCGATTCTCTGATACCCTTTACAAGCACCAAAGTTACGACTAAAGTTAACATAACTACGGGTAAATTAACTGCAACGGGAATTTTATCAAACAAATACGGCATAATATCATGCGGATTAATGGAATATTTATCGCACATGTGCAAAATTGAGCGAACATCATTTCTAAGCCAAAGAGGAAAATTAACGACAAAGTCAGGCAGATATTGCGAAAATCCCTTCAAAAGCTGGGTTAAGTATCCGCACCATGAACTTGAAACAGCAATGTTACCTATAACATAATTCAACATGAGCGCCCAGCCTACAATCCAAGCGGCAAATTCTCCCAATGAAGCATAAGCATAAGTATAAACGCTTCCCGAAACGGGAATGATGGAAGCAACCTCGCTATAGCACAAAGCACAAAAAACACACGCTATGGCAGCTAAAATCATTGATATAATAATAGCGGGACCTGCACCTGAACTTTCGGGCCCGCCTTGAATTGCAGTCCCGACTATTGTCAAAATCCCCGTACCTACTATTGCGCCAATTCCGATTATAAATAAATCAAACGCACTTAAAGTTTTTTTAAGAGAGCCCTTTTTGGCGTTTTCTATAAGCTCACAGGCTGACTTTCTATTTAATATATTAGAACAAATTTTTTTAATCATTTTTTAAATTTTCTTCCAGTTTTCTTTGCTGTTTATAACCATATAAAAAGTAAAACATAATACCCATAATTATCCATGCGGGGAACAAGACTCTTGATGTTTTTAAAAATTTCATGGAATATAACATAAGACCGCTGCAGCATATAATACCCGCCAAAGGCACAAACGGAGAAAAGGGAACTTTAAACGGACGAACTCTGTCAGGTTGAGTTTTTCTCAATATTAAAACGGCAACGCAAACAATAATAAAAGAAGCAAAAGTTCCAAAATTACACATCTCTGCCGCAACGGAGATATTCAAACACAACGTTCCGATTATACAAATAATGCCTGACATTAGAGTTATAATATGCGGGGTTTTAAACTTAGGGTGCACACTTTGAAGAATTTTTGGCAAAAATCCGTCTCTGCTCATTGCGTATAAAATTCTTGTACCCGCAAGCATCATAACAAGCAGTACCGAGGTTAAACCCGTAAGCGCACCAATTGAAATCAAGCCTGCAATCCAATTTTTACCGACTCCGCTCATAGCGCTTGCAAGAGGTGCTTGAATATCAATTTGCGACATCGGAACAACCCCCGTTAAAACCAAAGCAACAAGTACATATACAATAGTGCAGACGACAAGAGAACCTATTATTCCTATCGGAAGGTTTTTTTGCGGATTTTTGGTTTCCTCTGCCGCAGTTGCAATGGCATCAAAAC
>CANQAW010000062.1 GCA_947589525.1 Candidatus Gastranaerophilales bacterium | reverse complement strand
TGCAATCGGTTTTGGTGTTCTGATGCCCGCAACAACATCTTCGCCTTGAGCGTTAGTTAAATATTCCCCGTAGAATTTATTTTCGCCCGTTGCGGGGTTTCTTGTAAACGAAACGCCTGTTGCGCAATCATCTCCCATATTTCCGAAAACCATTGTTTGAACGTTAACTGCAGTTCCGAAATTGTGGTCGATTTTATTCATAGTTCTGTAAGCAACCGCACGGGGAATATTCCAAGAACGGAAAACCGCTTCAATTGCTTCTTGAAGCTGAACAAACGGGTCTTGAGGAAATTCACGTCCCGTTACTTCTTTAATTGTGTTTTTATAAACGGGAATTAAGGATTTCCAGCCTTGCGCCGAAATTTGAGTGTCTTCTTTAACGCCTTCGCGTTCTTTTAATTTTTCAACTTCGGATTCAAAGTATTTTTGTCTGTCCATATCCCAAGCAACGGAACCGAACATTGTTAAAAATCTTCTGTAACTGTCATAGCAGAAACGGGGATTATTTGTTAATTTAATCATTGCTTCTACTGTTTTATCGTTTAGACCAAGATTTAGGATTGTTTCCATCATACCCGGCATTGAAACTCTTGCTCCCGAACGAACGGAAACTAAAAGCGGATTTTCGCTGTCGCCGAATTTTTTGCCTGTTTGATTTTCAACATCTTTAAGCGCTGTTTTAACTTCATCCATTAAACCTTCGGGCATTTTATTGCCTGCGTTAATATATTGCATACAAACTTCAGTTGTAATTGTTAACCCCGGAGGTACGGGCAGACCTAAATTTGTCATTTCGGCTAAATTAGCCCCTTTACCGCCAAGGAGGTTTCTCATATCCGCATTGCCTTCTCTGAAAAGCCATACACGTTTTTGCATTAATTTCCTCCAAATTCTTTTTAGCTATCTCTTTTAAAAAATCGTATCAAAAACATTTTTATTAATCAAATTGTCCCAGTTTTTTTAAGACTTTATTTAAGCACTCTGCTACTTCAAGTCTTTCCTGTTCATCAAGCTCAACTAAAGGACGTCTTAGGGAGTTTTCGATTAATCCCAGTTTGGATAACAACGCCTTTATAGGTGTCGGGTTAGGCGCAATAAAGATTTTTCTGAATAACGGGTATAAAATCTTGTGCATATTGCATGAAGCACTGACTTGTCCTGATTTAAAATTATGTATCATTGATTTAATTTCGTTTCCGATAACGTGGGATGCAACCGATATTACTCCGTGCGCACCTAAAGAAAGCATAGGAAGCGTTAAACTGTCATCTCCCGAATATATTGCAAAATCATCAGGTGTTAACATTGAAATTTCGGATATTAAATCTAAATTAGGATTTGATTGTTTAACTGCGACAATATTAGAATATTCCTTAGCCAAGAAAGCAATTGTTTCCGGAGCCATATCGACTCCCGTTCTTCCTTGGATGTTATATAAAATTATCGGCAAATCGACGCTTTTTGCAATAGCGGAGAAATGTTCTATCATTCCTTTTTGATTGGGTTTATTGTAATAAGGAACAACGGATAAAATGGCATCAGCGCCGAGCTCTTGTGCTTTTATCGATGATTTTACGGCAGTCTCCGTTGAATTTGAACCTGCGCCCATTATAACTTTAACTTGACCTGCGGTAATTGATTTTGTGCAAAGTAAAATTTCCTGCTCTTCTTCGTATGTTAATGTCGGACTTTCGCCTGTAGTTCCAGCAACAACAATGCCGTCTGTTTTTTGACTCATTAAATGTCTTACAACTTTTTGAAGTGCGTCATAGTCAATGTTTTTTTCTTTATCAAAAGGGGTAACCATTGCGGTTATTAATTCGCCCAAGTCACATCTTAATGTCATATATTTCTCCTTTTGTTTACCATAATTTCATTTCGATAACTTTTTGCGCAATTCTAACTGTGTTTAACGCTGCGCCTATTCTTAAGTTATCCGCTACGCAGAAAAAGTCTAATCCTGTATCAAAAGCAATTGAATTTCTTATTCTTCCGACATAAACGGGATTTTTTCCCGCTGCATCTTTCGGTGTCGGGTATTTAAAATTAGAAACATCATCAATTACTTCAACGTCTTTGGTTTGTTTTAAAAGTTCACGGGCATCAAGCGCATTTACTTCTTTTTCAAATTCAACGCTCACGGCTTCCGAGTGTCCTACATAAACAGGGACTCTTACCGCCGTGCAGGAGATTTTAACGTCATTATTAAAATGAAGAATTTTTCTTGTTTCGTTTGTAACTTTCATTTCTTCTTTTGTGTAGCCGTTATCGCAAAAAACGTCAATTTGAGGAATAACGTTAAAACCGATTTCGTATTTAAAAGCGCTTGGCGTATAAGGCATTGCGACAAGGTTTGTTTTTGTGTTTTCGGTTAATTCGTTTATTGCTTTTAATCCTGCCCCTGAAACAGCTTGATAGGTTGAAACAATCATTCTTTTAACTTTATATTTATCATCAAGTGCCTTTAGAGGGAGCATTAATTGTGAAGTTGAACAATTAGGGTTTGCAATTATTCCTTTGTGTTTTCTTAAATCTTCGTCATTTACCCCTGCTATAACTAAAGGAACATTATCATCCATTCTGAAAGCGGACGAATTATCTATAAAAACACATCCTTTTGAAGCACTCACGGGCGCAAAACGTTTGCTTGTTTCACCGCCTGCCGAAGCAAGGCAGATATTAACCCCGTCAAAAGAATTATCTGTTGCTTCTTCAATTGTGTATGTCTTGCCTTTAAATTCGATGGTCGAACCTGCGCTTTTTTTGGAAGCCAAGAATTTTATTGAATTAAATTCAACATTATTTTCAACTAAAATATTTAAAATTTCTCGTCCCACAACTCCTGTTGCGCCTAAAACGGCAAGATTAGGAAGCGATTTTGTCATAGTATATTCTCCAATCCGTAGATAAATTGATTATTTTTGTATAAATGGGTTATGGCAAGTTTAACGCCCGACATATAGCATTTTCGATTAATTGTGTCGTGGCGGATTTTTAAAATTTGCCCCGAAGAACCGAAAATTACTTCCTGCGAAGCAACAAAACCTTCCATTCTGACAGAATGGATTTGAATGTTTCCCCTGTTTCCTTCAATAAAACAACCGCCCCTTGAGCCTTTTAGAATTTCCGTTTCTTCGCAGTGTCCTTTTTTAAAATTATCATTTGCTTCAATCATTAATTGAGCAGTTTTAATTGAAGTACCCGAGGGAGCGTCTTTTTTTTGGTTATGGTGATATTCAATAATTTCTGCGTTATCAAAATATTTTGAAGCCTGACGTGCAAAATTCATCATCAAAATAGCGCCAAGCGAAAAATTAGGCGCAATAATAACGCCTGTGTTATTTTGTTTGGATGTTTTTTCAATTTCTTCAATTTGTTCTTTTGTGAGTCCCGTTGTTCCGATAACCGCTTTTGTTTTTGTTTTTTGATATATTTTGATATTTTCAAAAACGACGCTTGGCTGGGTAAAATCAACGACAATATCAGGTTTTAGCTCTAATAGACTTTTTTCTGTGTCATCTTTTATTTCAATATCTTTATAAATTTTTTCGCCTACATTAAATTTATCAAGCGCCAAAACAAGTTCAAGTTCCTTATCCTCAAGCGCAAGATTAACAACTTCCCGCCCCATTTTTCCAAGAGCTCCGACTACAGCTAATCTAATCAAATTTTTACTCTCCCAATAAAATATATCTTCGATTGTAGTATATCATAAGCACTATTAATTTAAAACAAAAAAAATGACCGCAATTAAAACGGTCATTTTCAATTTTATTTTTTGTTGCTTGCAATAAAGATATTTCCTCTTATATCTTCTACATTGTATTTTAATTTGAATTTTGCAAGTGCATTTCGTGCTTCTTTTGAATCGTATACAATACCTGTAGTTAAATCAACATTATCTTTAAAATCGTTTAATACAAACTCGGGAAGCCCGTAATATTTATTTTTGCTTGTTGTTGAATATTTTTGTGTTTCCGAAGCAACATCTTTTATTAATCTTAAATAAGCTTCCGCTGTTCCGATATCATCCCAAACGGCTTTTTTACCGCCTTTTGTTTCAAGAGGAACGGTATATACTTTTAATTGATTTCCGTCTTTATCTACAAGCTCTCCCTTATTTGCCATTTCAACAATTTTAGGAATTACATTTGCGCCGAGCCCTGTTTGAGACGGGTCAATAATTCCTTGAGCCATTAAAACTTTCAGAGCTTCTTTGCTTAAGAAGTAAAATCCCGGGTTTGCAAGATAATCTGCATTAACTTCCGTTTTATGTTCGGGGTCGCGCGCTATTTGCAATTCTTGATATTTATCCGATGCAATAGTGTATTGACCCGGGGCAAAGTTATTTGGAACGGGAGGCATTGTATTTTCGGGCTTTTCAAAGAATTTTTCTATTTGATAGTTGCCGTTGTCATCTTTTTTGACACCTATAAGCCCAAAAGATTTTGCTCTTTGCGGATTTACAAGATAGTATGGTATAACTGCTCCCGCATCGGGAAGTGTTTTTAGTGCATGATATGTTCTTGTGATATCTGCATTTGTAAAAATATCGGCATTTAGAATAATAGCGTCTTTGTCGTTTCTTATGATATCACGTGTTAAACCTTCCGCAATTGCGCCTCCGTCTGTTTTATATGCGCCTGCATGGAAGATTTGTTCATTATCTTTTGGTATTTGATGTCTTTGGCTTATGTATTTAATATCAAGATTATCGCCGTCTAAAATTCCTGCGGACGAAGCCATATTTAATGTTGTCGCAATAATTCTGTAGTCGTCCGATGTCGGCAGTTTAGCTGAGGGTTTATTTTCTATTCCTCTTGTTATATTTTTAAATCTTTCTCCAAAACCGCCCGCAGGTATTATAACAGTCGGGTCGTTTTCTCTGGTAAATTCTTCATAATCGCCTTTTATTGCTTCGTTTTCAAGCCCTGAATCAATATATTTATTTATAGCCTTTAAAGTTCTGTCTTCTTTGTTTAAAGTTGTTACAACAACTCTGCCCGTAAAAGGTATGTTTTTAGCTTTTTGCCCCGGGATAGGTTCATATTTACCGGGCATTTTAATGGTAAAACCGTCGCCTTTTAAAATGCTTCCCGAAAGCATTTTGATTGATTTGCCGTTTAACGATGCATCTTTAACCGTAATTTCAGGCATATATTTGCCTTGTTTATATGTAATAGTAGGAAGCGGTTTACTTTTGTCATATTCACCTGTTGCAATAACATTTCCATATTGATTTTCTATTTTGAATGCGCCTTGTTCGCCATTTTCATTTTTTGTAATTATTAATCCTGCAAGATTTAAATATTGCGCTTCTTTAGGTGTGTTATTATAAGTTAGATTAATATTTTCATCTAAATCTAAAATATTAGGTATTCTGATTTCGCTTTCTTTAACATTTATAATTGATTTAATTAACGGTGATATTTCTTCATTTTCGCCCTTAAAATTTATATTTGATTTCAGGGCTTGTATTTGCTTGTAATTTGACAACTCTTGATTTTGTGAAAACAGGTTTGGTTTTTGAGTGTTTTTCTTGTTTAATTTTAATGTTTTCGGTGCCCAATCAACACCATTGATTTTGGTAATCATTAAAAGTCCTTTCGTTACTGTATGCACAACACAATCTTATTCGTATTAAAACCTTTAAAGTATTTTTTCCTCCTCTTGTCGGGCTATTTTGGTTTCTAACAACAATAATAAAAATATGCGCAAGAATTATATTAGCATAAAATAAAGTCATGGGTTAAATTATTTTTCAATAATTTTAACATTATTATTAAGATAATCTAAATGCCATTTTTGAATTGCTTCTCCGCAGTATAATATTCCAATTCCGGGGGGGTATGGTTGCACCGGAAATTTTCAGCAGAGAATCGCTTTTGTCCGTGTATATGTAATTTCTGTTAAATGCTTCGATAGGCTGCATTTTGACCAGAGGATGGGGTTGAAAATCAACAGGTTGAAATTCATAAGACGGATTAATTTTTACTTTTTTTAATGCTTGCTTTAATTTTTCAAGTTTTTGCCTTGCAGTTCCTATTCCGGTTAAATATAAGCAAGAAATGGAATTGTTAAGCTCATCTTCTATATCAAATTCGCTAAACATTGATTCCGATAAATCAAAACCCGAAAGTCCTTTTTTTCTTAACAAAATTTTAGTAGGGTCATGGTAATCGCATTCGAAAAATTCAATTCCGTATCTTGTCAGTTCTTTTTTCAGCTTATCTATCTCGCTTAGTAAAATATTAACTTCTTCCTGACCTTTTTTTGAAGTCAGATAATTAAAGCATGCTTCAATATTTGCCAATAAAGGATATGAAGGCGAACTGGTATGAAAGAGATTTATTGAATTTTGAAAATCACTTTCGTCAAAATCTCTCAAATTTTTTGAAATATTTAAAATTGCACATTGATTTAATCCGCCCGCACTTTTATGAAGCGAGTTAATTGATACGTCCGCTCCTTGAGAAATGGCGGATTTTCCGATTTTATCGTTAAAATTATACAAACTTCCGTGCGCTTCATCTACAATTAAATAAGTTTTATTTTTCCTGCATATTTTAGCTATTTCTTCAATATCGGAATTTACTCCAACGTATGTCGGACTTGTCATTATGAAAACTTTATAATCATCAAGCTGAAGAGTCGAATCAAGCTTTTTTGGATCGATTTTGGTATATATGCCCCATTCTTTATCCGTTTCAGGCATGAACCAATCAATAATGCCTGCGGTTAAAATAAGTCCGTTATATACTGATTTATGGCAATTTCTTGCGACCAAAACTTTATCCGCAGGTTTGATTATTGTTTTCATGGCGCTCAGCAGAGCTGTTGTAGCGCCTTGAGTTATAAAAAATGTTTGTTTTGAGCCTATTATTTCGCTTGCTCTGCCTTGAGCCATCATGATTGCATTTTTTGGATTTGAAAGATTATCGAAGCCTTCAATTTCGGAATAATCATCTTCGTAAAAATTTGTATATTTTTCGTTAAATATATTGTGCTGTGAATGCGTAGGAGTAGTAAAAAGCGTTCTTTTAACCTTTTTTTCCAATAATTTTATTATACTCATAATGCTCCCTTGACGGTTTTTTTACATTTTACAATAAAAATATTTTAACCAATGGTTAATTAATACGATTTTTGCTAAAATATTTTTATGGATATTAAAACTAAAATTGAACAGCTTCGTTCTCAAATTGAGCTTCATTCTTACAAATATTATGTAGAAGACAACCCCGACATTGAGGATTGGGAATATGATAAATTATTTCGTGAGCTGAAATCGCTTGAGGGGCAATTTCCTCAATATATTACGCCCGACAGTCCGACACAGCGTGTGGGCGGAATTAGTGAGAAATTTGCTCAGGTCGCCCATAAAGTCAGATTATACAGTCTTGATAATTCTAATAACAATGATGAACTCCATGCTTGGTATAACCGAGTTTTAAAAGAGACGGGCGTTCAAGAGCAAGGACAATTGAGTTTATTGCGCCATGATGATGTTGAGCTTGCCTGTGAGCTTAAAATTGACGGTCTTGCAATCAGTCTTATATATGAAAAAGGAGTTTTTAAACAAGGTTTAACCCGTGGTGACGGTGTTATCGGTGAAGATATTACAAACAATTTAAAAACCATAAAAGCAATTCCGCTAAAACTTTTTGAGCCTGTTGATATTGAAGTCAGAGGCGAGATATACATGCCTGTTACTTCTTTTGAAAAATTAAATCAAATTCAAATACAAAACAACCAAAAAACTTTTGCAAACCCAAGAAATGCAGCCGCAGGAAGTATTCGCCAGCTTGACCCCAAAATTACCGCCATGCGGGATTTGTCAATTTTTATATACGGCGCAATTACTGATAATACCGATTTTAAAACACATACGGATATAATGGACTATTGCAAAAAATTAGGGTTTAAAGTTAATAATTACCGCAAATGCAAAAATATATATGAAGCAGTTAAATTTTGCGAAGATATGGCGCAATACAGAAAGACTTTAAATTATGCTACCGACGGCGTTGTTATAAAGGTTAATTCTTTGGCTAATCAGCGAGAGCTCGGTTTTACTTCCCGTGCGCCCAAGTGGGCGACTGCGTTTAAATTTCCCCCCGAGGAAGTTTGGTCTAAGCTTTTAAATGTGGAATTCAGTGTAGGCAGAACGGGTATTGTTACTCCCGTTGCCGTAATTGAACCCGTTTTATTATCGGGAAGTACTGTTTCAAGGGCTTCTATGTATAATTTTGATGAAATTCAAAGGCTTGATATTTCGCTAAATGATGAAGTGTTAATTAAAAAAGCGGCCGAAATTATCCCTAAGGTTGTTAAATCCCGTAAAACTTCAAGCTCGAAACCTTTGGTGCTGCCCAAGAACTGCCCTTGTTGTAATACTCCTTTAGTTGAAGTCGAAGGCGAAGTTGCGGTATACTGCCCGAATAAAAAACATTGCCATGCTCAAATAAAGGGCAGAATTGAATATTTTGTTTCAAAACAGGCCATGGATATAGACGGGCTCGGGGAAAATATTATAGAGCAATTGGTTGAAAGAGGTTATGTTTATTCATTTAGCGATATTTATAAGTTAAATCAGCAAATGCTTATGACTCTGGATTTAATTAAAGATAAATCTTCTTCTAATATTCTAAATGCAATAGAACAATCAAAAAACGTTACATTGTCGAAATTTATCAATGCGCT
>CANQAW010000061.1 GCA_947589525.1 Candidatus Gastranaerophilales bacterium | reverse complement strand
TGTTTGTAAACAATTATTTTCTTTGCTTTGTCATTTTTAACAACGGTGCCGCCAACTGTTGCAGAAGCTACATAGGGTCTTCCTACTTTTGATTTTTTGCCATTAACAAGCATTACTATTTTATCGAAAGTAATTTTATCATTTTCTTTGGCATCCAACAGTTCAATGTCGACATATCTGCCTTCTTCAAACTTGTATTGTTTTCCGCCTGTTTCAACTATAGCGTACATTGTATGTCCTTTCTTTTAAGGAATCGTAGCTTGGGCGCTATATCCAAGCATTTTGACACGATTAACCTATCTGCAAAAAATAATATATCCGAAATAAAAATTGATGTCAAGATTATATTTACAATTCTTATTTAATTAATTCAAGCATTTCTTTGATTGCGCCATCAAGTCCGACAAATATTGCTTTTGAAATAATGCTGTGTCCGATGTTTAATTCCTGAAGATTTGGTATTTCTTTCATTAAATAAACGTTTTGATAATTTAAACCGTGGCCGGCATTAACTTTAAGCCCTAAATTTTGCGCATGAAGCGCCGAGTGCTTCAATTTTTTTAATTCTTTATCGTAATTTTTATTTAAAAAGCTTTGCGAAAAACTGCCCGTGTGCAGTTCTATATAGTCAGCACCGACAATCGAAGAAGCTTCAACCTGTTCAATGTCGGAATCAATAAACAGACTTACCAGTATTCCTTTGTCTTTAATCGGTTTTATAAATTCTTTAAGGTAATCAATTTGGCTTTTTATATCTAATCCGCCTTCAGTTGTGACCTCTTGGCGTCTTTCGGGAACAAGGCATACGCTGTAGGGATTGAGCATAAGCGCAATTTTTTGAATTTCTTCAACTGCTGCCATTTCAAGATTGATTTTTGCCCCGAGTGCTTTAACGTCAAACAAGTCTTTGTCTTTAATGTGGCGTCTGTCTTCTCTCAGGTGCATTGTAAGAGCGTGAATATCGTTTTTAAGTGCAATTTCGGATGCCTGTACAATATCAGGCTCAAATCCTCCCCTTGCATTTCTTAAAGTTGCTATATGGTCTATGTTTACTCCTAATTTCATACTTAAAATATACACCAAAAAATACCGAAAAAACAAAATATTTACAAAATTTACAATTTTAATTGTATTTGAGATATTTGTATTATAATTTTTATTAGTTACAGTATACAACGGGTAAAAAGAATTGATTTGTCCGAGATGTAAGACTGAAGTGTCAGATAACGACATTTTTTGTCCGAATTGCAATCTAAAACTGATTTTTACTTGTCCTAAATGCAAATCCCCTACTCATTTAGGTCCTGTCAGTTGTGAAAAATGCGGTTATGTATTAATTAAACTTTGCCCTATATGCAATACAAAAAATTTTTCCTGGTCAAAAAAATGCAGGAAATGTTCGTATTCTTTTGAAACGGACGAGAAAAGAAGAGTTATTAAATCGGGCAGTTTAAAGGAGAGATTGGACAAACTTTCGGCGAATTCATCAAAGCAGGAAAAGGAAAATTCTTCAATAAAACTTAAAACCAAAGAAGAAACTTTTACTCAAAAACAGATTACCTTTAAATCCCAAACCAATAAGCAGCCTCAAAAAGCGCCTTCAAATAAAGAGGCAAAAATGCCTCAAAAAATAAGCGAATTTTCCGGAAGCACCTTTTTATTTTATATTGACTTTATTAATCTTGATAAAATTTTTGAAAAATATGACAAAGACGAATTTAAACAAAAAGTAATTCAAAATATTAAAACAAACGTCAAAATAGCATTTGACAGAGAGTGCAATTTTTTAAATTCTCATTGTGTAATGTTTAAACTTAACTATACAAAATCAATCAACATTCTTGAAATGGTTGAACAATTCGACAAGGAATTTTTAAAATTTAATGAAATACTCGAAAAAACTTTAGACAGAGGAATTTCATACAAATTTGCAATTACTACGATTGATGAAGTAAGAAAAACAAAAGAAGTAAATCAGTTAAAATTCGGTTCCGACAAAGATATTATAGTATCGGACGGCGCATATTCAAAATTAAATAATGATTTATCATTAATTAAAATTTCTCCCGATTCTTATAAAATGGTCTTTTTAGACCAAAAACCAGTTTTTGAACAATCCGAAGTTCACAGATATGAAAAAAGTCTTGACATGATTTTAAATAACATTTCGGATTCCGAATCAAAAATGAAGGTTATTGCGCTAAACGCTCCCAGAGGCGCAGGTAAAACCCATCTTTTAAATGATTTAAACTTTCATCTTTCAAAAAGCGAATACAGAGACTACCTGACTTTTTATGCTCAATGCAGTGCTTTAACTCAAATCAGTCCGTATGGTTTAATACAAAGTTTTTTTGTGAAATTTTTTGAATGCCCGAATGTTTTAAATGATGAATTTGATATTAAGGAATTTGAAAAAAATGTCTTGGAAAAGCTCGGCATTGAAAAACTTGACGAAGAAAAGGTGGAAACTCTCGCAAACATCATCTATCCGATGAAAAAAGATGATTTTGAAAATATCTTAATTAATAAAGAAATAACATACAATCATTTGAGAGAAGTTTTTGATTATTTAAAACGCAAAAAAAGACTTGTTTTAATAATTGATGATTTTGATTTAATAGACGAATCTTCTTACGGATTTTTAAAATATTTGGTTGAAGATGATTTCTTTGACACGGATGCAAAAATAGTTCTGGGATACAAAAATCATCACAGTCCCGCTATGTATTTCCAAACAACTAAATTAAACAATCAAAATTGTCTTAATATTTCTCTGAAAACTTTAAATATTAAAGAAAGCAGAGATTTTGTCAAAAAAGTTTTAAGACTTGAATTTTTAAAAGAAAATAATATAAAAGACTATATTCTGTTAAATACGGCTTCTTTGCTCGGAGATTTAATAGATGATAAAATTCTTGCTCCCGTGCTGGAATTAAGCGAAAATGAATTTCGCGATTCTCTTTTGACATTGGAGAAAAAAGGTTATTTGAAACTCAGACGAGAGGATAAGTACGGGTTTAGAAATTCTTTAATTTGGTCTTATTGTTATATACAAGCAAAAGAAGAACCCGAGGTTAAAAAATATGTTCAGCTTATGCTGACGCATTTAAATAACAAAATTATCTCCACTCCTTTAATATGTCCGATTTTAGCTCAAATTACCGGAAACAAGACTCTTGCCTTCAGTCTTTGGACGTACAGTTTAAGATATTCAAGCTATATAGGTGATGTAAGTTTATACACAATGGCTCAAAAACAATGTTTGATATTATTGGAAAATGTCAAGCTTGATAATCTTGAATATACAAAAAACAATATTTGCGAAAGACTCGGAAAACTGATATACACAAAAAATCCTCAGGAAGCGAAGGATTATTTGACAAATGTTATCGTATCTTTTCAAAAAGAAGATAAAAATAAAACGCAGGAACAAATTAACTATGCCGTAAATAAAATCATAGATATATCGGGATATCTTGTTAAAAGCACATATTTAACTCAGGATTATACGGGTTGTATAGAAATAGTCGATAATGTTTTAAAATATTTCAATTTAAAAGATGCTCAAGACAAGAAATATGTTCATGAACTGAAAACCACGCTTATTAAAACAAGAAAACTTGAAGCATTGCTTCAATTGGGTTCTTGGGAAGAACTGGCAAGCCTTGTAAACAGTGAAATTAATCCTGTTTTACAAAAAAATCTTAATATTTTTTCTAAACATAAGTGGATATCTCAAAGCGAAATATTCTACGCATGGATTGAAGCAAATATAATTTTAGCTCAAAGTTACAGCCAGCAAGGTTCTCCTCTGGCGATTGAATTAATATCCGAAATAGAAAAAGTTTTATCAAAAGAAAAAGGAGTCCGCTCAGAGCTTCTTAAAATCAGACTTGCTTATGCAAATGCAATGGCAAAAACTTCAAAAGGAAACTTTGATGAATCTGATGCTATTTTGCAAGATATAGTTACGGATTTTTCTTATGTAATTGATGCGCCCAAAATGGTTTGCGAATGGAATATAATCAGTTTAATAAATAAAATTTTAAGGTATGATTTTGATACAATTAAAGATGAACTTTTTGAAGCAACGGCGTATGCCAATAATTCAAATGACGAAGTTTCAAAAAATATTTTAAAAACACTGCTTGCTTATGTTTTTCTTGAAGAAAAATCCTATCTTAAAGCTTTGGAAATCGCAACCGAGCAAATGCAGTATTTTTCTTCTAAGAAAATAGCCTTCGGAGCTCTCCTGTCTTGGTATATTTCGGCCGCTTCAACGGCATACAATAAAACGGATATGTATTGCATAGAAATATGCGAAAAAGCTGTTAAGATTTGTGAAAATGCACAAAATAACAACAGTTATTTTAAAATTCTTTTCCAAGAGCTTCTCTCTAAGGTATATCTCAAACTGAACGATAAGGAAAATGCGGGAATGTATTGCGAACAGGCGCTTAATTGTGCTAATGAAAATGAGCTTTTGTATCTTCAGGCAAGATTAACTTGGCTTAAAACAACAATAGCAAGAGAAAATTTATCCATTCAGCCCGATAATAAAAAAGTTGAATATGCCAAAAATGTTATAAAAATGTATAATAAATCAATAGAATTATGTCAAAGGTTAAATTTAGTAAATATAATTAAAAAAATAGAAAAAGAACTGACGTCTTTCAGGGCACATTGTCAATTAAATCGAATATTAGAGGATAAGTAATCATTTATGACAATTAAAACACCGCAGCATCTATATTGTGACACTCCACCCACAATTTTGAGAAACAGGGAAGAAAAATTCAGAACGGCAAAGGATAATCCTTTTTGGTTGTTTGTTGCAGATTTTGTATTTAAAAAAATGGTACGGACAAGATTTCATTCTTTTATGTATAAAGGCGGAGAAAATCTTGAAAAAAGAGATAAGACTCACTCTGTTTTATTTTACACAAATCACAATAATTGGTGGGACGGAATTATAGGTTTTAATGTTGCAAGATTTATAATGAAGGGAAGATTACGGCTTATGATTGAGGAAATGAACAGGTTTCCTTTGTTTCAATATATAGGTTGTTTTCCCGTAAATAAAAAATCCGCTCAGGATGCGGTTAAATCTTTAAAATATGCGGTTACCACATTAAAAGACCCCGATATTAATTTTTGGTTGTTTCCGCAAGGTATAATTCGCCCGCCTCATTATCGTCCCGAAGTTTTTCAATCCGGACTTGCCTATTTGACGGAAAATGCCGTTAAAAAATACGGAGGTATAAATCTTTGCCCCGTGAGCGTTAACTATACTTTTTTGAGGCAGGATAAACCCGAAGTGGTAATGGAATTTGGCGAAGTTCGGAAATTCTATGAGTTTAATTATGACAGGAAAGAATTTTGCCATAAGCTTGAGCGTGAATTTGAAATATTGTGCGATAATCAACAAAAACAAATTTCCCAAGGAAATTTTGACGGATATCAATATTTATATAAACAACCTCTGAGCTGGTGGAGAGATATAGAGCGAAGACTTAAAAACATCGGAATGAAGGATGACAATAAACAATAAAAAATATAATATTGCGCTCGATTTGGGCGGAACGAAAGTTTTGTGCGCTCTTGTTGAAAAAGATACAAATAAAGTTCTTTTTGAAATTAAAAAAAAGACTAAAAAAGAAAAAGGCGCTAAAAAAATAACCCTTAAAGTTTTTGAAGCAATAGACGAGCTTTTCAAAATCTCAAAAGCGGATAAAACACAAATTAATTTTATTTCAGTTGCCTGTGCGGGACAAATTGAAAGAGAAAAAGGGATAATTTTGAACGCTTGCAATTTGGAAATAACCGAGCTTCCCTTAAAAGAGATAATTGAAGAAAAATACGGATTAAAAACTTATATCCTAAATGACGTTGAAGCCGCCGCAACAGGAGAACTTCTGGCAGGCGCAGGAGTCAACAATAAAAACATTTTATGTATTTTTATAGGAACGGGAATTGGTTCTTCCATAATCATAGACAGAAAAATTTATTTGGGTTCTGACGGAGTTGCAGGCGAGCTCGGTCACACAATAATAGATAAAAACGGAAGAGCCTGTGCTTGCGGAAGTTTTGGCTGTCTTGAAGCGTATGCTTCAAGAAGTGCGATAGAAGCAAGAATACAAGGTCTTATTAAAAAAGGAAAAAGAACGGTTATTACCGATTTTACCGATTCATCCAATTTTTCAACAAAGCATATTAAAATGGCGCTTGATGCTCATGATGAAGTAACGACACTATGCGTAAACGAAGCAGTCGAATATCTCTCAAGCGCCATTGCAAATGCCGTCAACTTTTTAAATCCCGATTTAGTTATATTGGGAGGGGGATTAATTCAGGGAGCGGACGAAATATATTTAAAAACAATAAACCTTACCAAAACTAAAACTCTTGCACTGTCAAGCCGAAACCTTGAATTTAAAAAAGCACAATTAGGGGACTACAGTGCTGTAATCGGCGCTTCCCTGATTGAAAAATACAGCGAATTGAACAATGGATAATTTAAAAGATATTTTTTCAAGCTTGCATTATGATTTTATTAACGGTTTTTTAAACTCCGCTTTAAAAACCAATCTTGTTTTAACCGGTCTGATAAACCCTTTTGATTTGTTTTTGATAAATAAAATCATAAAAGAAAATAAAAAAGTTCTTTATGTTACATCGGATGAACAAACCGCTCTTAAAGTTCAAAAGAGCTTTGAAACTCTTTTGAAAACGGATACATCATTTTTGCCGGCTCAGGAGATAAGTCTTTATAATGATTTGGATAAAAATTATTATATATATCAAGAGCAGATTAACATTCTTTTAAATAAACCGAATGTTGTTTTTGCACCCGTTAAGGCGCTGTTGGAAAAATTTCCCGATGCTTCGTTTTATAAAAGTAATTCCATAACCGTTAAAAAACAAGATACGATTGATTATTCAAATATTGTGAAAAAACTTATCGAATACGGTTATAAAAGAGTGACTTCGGTTGCGGACATAGGAGAATTTGCGCTTCGAGGGGATATTTTGGATATTTACGGTTTAGACAACAATCCTGTTAGAATTGAGTTTTTTGCGGATACCGTCGAAGATATACGTAATTTTGACCCGATATATCAAAAAAGTTTTAAAAGTATTGATAAGGCTACTATTTTACCTTTGTATAAATTTATTTTAGATGATAAATTAAAACAAAATTTTAAATCCGCAATAGAGCGCATGACTGACAAAAAAGACGATTTTGCTTTAAAAATCAAAGAAGAGTTATCGGAAAAACTTGAACAAACGGGCTATTTTGAAGGAATTGAATATTATATTAATTATTTCAGAGTAAAATTAAACTCTGTTTTGGAATATTTTAAAGATTATATTGTAATTTTTAAAGAATCAAGCCAAATTTTTTCCAAATATCAATATCTTGATGAACAATATCTTGAAAACTACAAAGACGGGTTAAAATCGGGCTTTAAACTTCCTTTGGAAAATTTTAATCATGTGCGTTTTGAAGATTTTAAAAAAGAAATAAAAACCTTTAAAACCATTTCCGCGGATAATTTTCTATCGGATGATTGCGATAAAATAATTGAATTTAATACCGGTCTTGCACCTTCTTTTTGCTCCGATGTGAAAAATATTTCAAAATATATAAAAAAATCTCTGAACGAAAACTATAAAATATATATTGCCACAAACTATCCCAACCGCTTAAAAGAAGTTTTTGACGAATTTGAAATTTTTTCTTCCGATATTTTTTATTTAAATGATATTTCTACGTCGGGTGCCGTTTTGGAAGATGAAAAAATTTCAAGCAATAAAATAATATTTTTAACGGATAAAGAACTCTTTAATAAAGCACAAAGGGATATAACCGCAAAAAAATATTATTTGAATAAGCAAAGCGCCGAATTTATCGAAACCGTTAACGATATCAAACAAGGGGAATACGTAGTTCATGCAATTCACGGTATCGGAATTTATAACGGTATTACAAAACAGACAATTGACGATAATCAGAAAGATTATCTTGAAATTCAATTTCTGGGTACGGACAAATTATATATGCCTGCCGAACAAATTAACCTTTTGTACAGATACAGAGGCTCAAGCTCGGTAAAACCCAAGCTGTCTAAAATGGGCGGAAGTGCTTGGGAAACAACTAAATCCAGAGCAAAAAAAGAACTTGAACTTATTGCTTATGACCTTTTAGACCTTTATGCCAAAAGAAAAATGTCGGAAGGGATTGCTTTTGAACCCGATACAATTTGGCAATATGAAATGGAGGACAGTTTTGAATTTACGGAAACTCCGGACCAATTAAAAGCAATAAAAGAAACCAAAAAAGATATGGAAGCCCAAAGACCTATGGATAGGCTATTGTGCGCCGATGTAGGTTTCGGAAAAACAGAAGTTGCGCTTAGGGCAATGTTTAAAGCAATTATGAGCGGATATCAAAGCGCTCTTATTGCTCCTACAACAATACTTACCATGCAGCATTATCAAACCCTAAAAGAACGCTTTGAACCTTTTGATGTTAGAATTGCAGTGTTAAACCGTTTTTGCACCAAAAAAGAGCAAAAAGAAACGGTTGAAAAGATTAATAACGGCGAAATTGACGCAGTAATTGCAACGCACAGGCTTTTGAGCGACGATATTAAATTTAAAAAATTAGGACTTCTGGTAATTGATGAAGAGCATAAGTTTGGTGTAAGACATAAAGAAAAATTAAAGAAATTTAAAGAAAATATTGATGTACTTTCTCTTAGTGCTACTCCAATTCCAAGAACCTTGAATATGGCGCTGTCGGGTTTAAAAGATTTATCCG
>CANQAW010000060.1 GCA_947589525.1 Candidatus Gastranaerophilales bacterium | reverse complement strand
GTTGAAACTATTGCTTATATCATCGGTCATCTCAAAAAAATATTGGTCAAGTTTTTGATTTAAATATTCAATTGCGTTTTTATTTGATTTTGCGGTATATGCGCCGTATATTCCCGCTGCGGTGCCTGCTAAAGCTAATATAAAACCTGCTTTTGAAAGTTTAGAGGATTTTTTTGAACCTGTATTATTGTTTCTGCCTTGAAAATTAATATTCTTTTTAGGCTTTGAGCAATTTTGAGCACTAAATGAGTTTAATGCCAATTTATGAATATGCATATTATCTCCAAAAATTATTTTACACTTAAATAACGTGTGTAAATAATAATTTTTGTACAATTATTTTTAAACATTTACAAAAATTTATAAATAAGCGGTCAGTTTATTCAGCAGCTGTCCTTTTGTATGATAGCCCGAAAATTGAGCAGCCAATTTTCCTTCTTTAAATAAAATAAAACTCGGAAAACCGCTTATACCATGTTTTTGCGCAATTTCGGGATGTTCATCGCAATTTAGCTTTCCAATCCAAAAACCGTTATCGGATAACTCTTTCAGGACACTCTCTTCATTTTGGCAGTATTTACACCACGAAGTATAAAAATCAACAAGTTTCAAACCGTTATTTGTTTCACTGTCAAAATTTGTTTTATCAAGTTCAACTATCATAATTTCTCCTTTTAAAGAAATTATAATAAAACTTTGAAAAACTTAAATTGTACATTTAAAAAACTAAAGAGCTATTTTTGTTAATTTAGCGCACCGGCACCCGATATAACCTCTGTTAATTCCTGAGTTATTTTTGCTTGACGTGCTTTATTATATTCTATTGTTAAAGTGGAAATCATATCCTGTGCATTATTTGTGGCAGAGCTCATAGCTGTCATTCTTGAAGCAAGCTCGCTTGCTTGAGCTTCTAAAAGTGCCTGATATATTACATTTGTTATAAACATAGGAACAATTTGAGATAAAACACTGTTTAAATTCGGAATATATTCGCTCAGAGGTTCAATTTTATGCTCTTTGTGTCCGACATTAAGCTCTTTTGACAATTCTTCATTGTGAAATTCTTTAATTTCGCCCTTATCGGATATGGCGGGAAGCAATTGCCATTTTTCAACATTATATGACATCATGTTTTTATATCTTGTCGTTACAAGCTCGATTGAATCGATTTTTTCTTCAACGTAATCATGAGCCAGCTTGCTTGCCAAAACATAAGCAGAGCTTGAATTTATACCATCCAGAATATCAACATACACGCTTGCTATTTCAAAACCAAGAGTATCTTTTGCGCTTTTTAAAGCGGGAATTGCCTTTTGACCTACAATATAAACCACTACTTCTTTATTTTGAGCTTTTAATTCTTTAATTAAATTTAAGCTGTATCGTACAACGTTGGCACAATATGCGCCCGCAAGCCCTTTATTTGAAGATACGACAACAATGCCTGCCTTTTTAACTTCTCTTTTGTTCAAAAGGGCAGGATAGTTATCAATATTTTCTTTTGTTTTAATTTTGTAAAAAGAATTTCTAAGCGTTTCCTGATAAACCCAATAAAACATTTTTGCAAGCTCCAAGGTAAACGGGCGGGAAGATTTAACAATATTTTCCGCCTTTTTCACTTTGGCTGCGGCGACCATTTTCATCGCTTTTGTAATCTTTTGAGTATTTTTTATTGAATTTATTCTTTCTTTTATGCTTCTTAGATTTGCCATTTTCTAATCCTGTTTACACTTTGAAAACACTTTCTTTAAAGTTTTTAATATGTTTAATTAATTCTTCTTTGTCACTATCTTCAAGTTTTGCGCCTTCGTTTAATTTTTTTGATAAGTCTGCGCAATTAGCTTCAAAATATTCAAAAAACTGCTTCTTAAACTCTTGAATATCCTGATTGTCAACGTCATTTACATATCCTTCATTGGCACAGAACAAAATTGCAACTTGCTGAGCAACCGATAAAGGATTATATTGGGGTTGAATTAGAACATGGGTTAATTTTTCACCCTTTAACAACTGTTCTTTGGTCGCACTATCCAAATCGGAAGCAAATTGAGCAAATGCCGCAAGTTCTCTGTATTGCGCCAAATCAAGCCTTAATTGCCCCGCAACTTGTTTTATGCCTTTTGTTTGAGCGGAACCGCCGACACGGGAAACTGAAATACCTGCATTAATTGCCGGTCTTTGACCCGAGTTAAACAAATTGCTTTCCAAGAATATTTGACCGTCCGTAATTGAAATAACATTTGTCGGAATATAAGCGGAAACGTCTCCTGCTTGCGTTTCAATAATCGGAAGCGCGGTTATTGAACCCGAACCTCTCTCGGGAGATAATTTGCAGGCACGCTCCAACAATCTTGAATGAAGATAGAAAACATCCCCCGGATATGCTTCACGTCCGGGCGGTCTTTTTAACAACAAGCTCATTGCACGATATGCTTGAGCATGCTTAGTTAAATCATCATAAATTATAAGAACATGGCGTCCTTGTTCTAAAAATTCTTCCGCAACGGCACAACCTGCAAAAGGCGCAATATACTGTAACGGTGCTGAGTTATCCGCTGTAGCCGATACGATTATTGTATAATCCATTGCACCTTTTTCTTCAAGGGTTTTAGAAACGTGAGCAACCGTTGAAGTTTTTTGACCTATTGCAACATAAATACAAATAACGTCTTTTCCCTTTTGATTAATTATGGTATCTATTGCGATAGCGGTTTTTCCCGTTTGTCTGTCGCCGATTATCAATTCTCTTTGACCTCTTCCGATAGGAGTCAATGCGTCAATTGCGGTTAGCCCCGTTTGCAGAGGTTCGTGGACGGATTTTCTTTCGATTATCCCCGGAGCAATACGCTCAATGGGGCGGGTGTTGGATGTATGAATTTCGCCTTTTCCGTCAAGCGCCAAACCCGTAGGGTCTATAATCCTTCCTATAAGTTCATCTCCGACGGGAATTGAAGCAATTCTTCCCGTTGATTTAACCTTCATTCCTTCTTTAATTTGAGTGTAATCCCCTAAAATTACAACCCCTACGTTATCTTCCTCAAGGTTCAGGGTAATTCCCAAAGTTTTATTTTCATCATCAAATTCGACAAGTTCCGATGACATGACATTTTTAAGACCGTAAATTCTTGAAATACCGTCTGAAATTTCAATTACGGAACCTACGTCATTAACTTCGAGTGTTTGGTTATAATTTTCTATTTTGGATTTGATAATTGAAGTTATCTCTGAACTGTTTATAGTTGGTGACATAATTTGTACCTTTCTGTTAATTATACTTTTTTAAATTGTCAAATTTAGTTTTTAAGCTTAAATCAACAATTTTATCATTTATCTTGATTATTAATCCGCCTAAAATATCTTCTTTTATGTCGCAGGCTAAAATAATTTCTTTTTTCAACTTTTCCGAAAGCTTTTGTTTTATTCGTTCTTTTTCGTCCTCTTGAAGCTCTATGGCGCTTGTTACGCTAACGGATTGTTGATTTTTATATTTTCGAACTTCTTCTTTAAAAACTTCAAAAATAGTATTCAAAATTGAAAATCTGTTTTCTTCAAGTAAAATATTCAAAAAATCAATTGTTTTGGAATTTATTTTTGAACTGAAAAGCTCTCTCAAAGTATCTTTTTTATCCGTCAAAGATATGGCGGGATGAGAAAAGAAAAGCTTAAATTCGTTATTTGTTTTGAATAATTCGCTTACACTTTCCAAATTTGAACAAATTTCATCCGTATTTTCTTTTGAAACCTCAATTAATGCCGTGGAATATCTTTTTGCCACTTTTAAATTTTTTATATCAATATCATTCATAGCAATGTCCCCTCGATTTTATCAAGTTCATCTATTGATATATCTACAAGTCTTTTTTGAGTTTCATTATCCAACATTTTAAGCGTCTGAGATTTAGCAAGGTTAACGCATATATCATATATTTCCTGAACCGCTTTTGTTTTAAAAGCATCTTTTTGAGAAGCCGTTATTTTTTCCAATGAATTTTGAATTTCACTAAGCTGAATTTTTGAAGCTTCTTCTATGTTTTCTTTTTGCTTTTGGGCATTCTCTTTGGCATTTTGAAGAATTTCTTCCTGTTCTTGCGCAAGCCTTACCATTGATTTTTTTGTTTGCTTGTATTCTTCAAGAGCCGATTTTGTATCAAGCGAACTTTTCTCAACTTTATTTTTTATATCTTGCGCCATTTTTTCGATTAAAGAGCCGAGTTTGGCTTTTTTGTATATTAAAACCAAACTTGATAATACAATTATGAAATTAATTAAATTTGTTTGTAAGATTTGTTCAAATAATGACATTGTTTACCCTATATTTTCAAATGCTCTCTAAGTTCATTTTCGTCAATATTAACCGAAACTTCTTTGTTTAATATTTTAGAAATTATTGAACTTACTATATTTGAAATTTGATGTTTTATTTCTTCTTTTGCACTTTTGTTCTCTAATTCAAGTTCTTCTTTATTTTTTTGCATTTGCGATATCAAAAATTGTTTTGCTTCTTTGATATCATTGTCTCTTTTTTCTTTTGCAATATTAAGGACGTTTTTTATTAACGTAGAAGCTTCTTGTTTTGTTTTCGCAATGGTTTCATCTTTTTCCTTCAAAATTGTTTTTGTTTTTTCTTTTGACTCTATTTCCATTTTTTCATTTTTGGAATAAAAAGACTCCCTTTCTTCCATTACTTTTGTAATCGGGGTATATAAAATTGACTTTATGATAAATAAAAATATCAAAAAGCTGATTACAACAAATATAAAAGTTCCGTCTATCTGCATTAACATAAAGAAAAAATCTTTCTTTGACTATTTAAGTACAAAACCGATAAGAATAACTACTAAAAGAGCGTAAATAGCGCACGCTTCAATTAAACCTGCGCCGATATAGAAATATTTTGAAATTTGACCTTCAACTTCGGGTTGTCTGGCGATACTTTCAATAATTGCCTTAGTTGCAAGTCCCAAACCGATACCCGGGCCGACTACTCCAAAGCCGATTGCAAGACCCATTGCGACAAATTTTAATACTGATAAATCCATTTTATTCTCCTTTTTACTCGTGTTTTGCTACTGCCGTATTAATATAAGCACTTGTTAACAACGTAAATACAAGCGCTTGGATAAATGCTACAAATAATTCAAAAAACATTATAGGTAGTGGTAACAATGACCCTAAAAATAATCCTAAATTATAAACAAATCCCGAGGGTAAAATTCCGCCAAGATGACTTTGACAAAAAGCGCTCACTCCTTCAGGCGTTAAAAGAGAAGCAATTAATCCCCCTAAGACCATAATTAAAATTTCACCTGCCAATATATTGGCAAAAAGCCGAAGCGCAAGGGTCAGAGGTCTTACAATGTCTTCCAGCATATTAAAAGGCGTCATAAACCAAACGGGTTGAAAATAATGTTTAAAATATCCCAAACCTTTTCTTTTGACCCCTGATAAAATATAATAAACAAGAACAATTATTGCAAGTCCCGCCGTCACGTTAATATCGTTTGTGGGAGAAGCAAATTCAGCTCCCAAATTCTTAACGGACGGAATAAAATTTAAAATTTTAAAAGGCAATTGCCCGATTAAGTTACCTGTTATGATAAATAAAAATAACGCCATTAAAATCGGAGTATGGCGTTTTCCTTCTTCTCCCAAATCTTTTGTAAGAGAAGAAAAAATAGTTACTATATTTTCAAAAACAGCTTGAAGCTTAGAGGGAACAAGTTTGATTTTTCCGACCGCCAAAAGCGCAAAGAAAATAATTATTGCCATTGTAAGCCACAAGGTTATTAAAGTATCCAAGTGGACTTCAAGATTAAACCAATTTACTATCCAGTGCTTTCCTATGTGAAATTCCATTTTACTCGCTCAAGTTAGAATGCTATCTTTAATAATCCTAACTCAATTTTTAATTTCTTTGTTAGTCTATTTGTACGAATTTTTAATTACATTCATCAATAACCTGTCCGAAAAAAAGTCTTAATGTGCCGAATTTCTTTCTCAAAGTCTTTCTTATACCGCAGGTAATTGAATTTACATTATCGGTTATTCCCTCTATGTTATTCATGGTTGAAGCCGTATTGGTATTTAAATTCTGAGTAATGTTTTGAATATTTTGACCCGAGCGCTCAAACGATAATAAAACATTGCTTAATTTTTCCTGTTCTATTGAATTATTGACCTTATTTGTCATTTTGCGAACATTGCCCGTAGTTTGATAAATATTTTTTTGATTTTCTTTTAAAATACCGTCCAATGTTTCAAAAATTTGTCCCAGCCCTTCAAGCGCATAATTTAAATTTTGCGCACTTTCGGCTAAATTTTGTTTAATCTCTTCAAGTTCGTTTTGCTTTTGATTAGCCATAAAAGTATCGACATCCACCGTCGCTTCGCCCTCTATAACACTGCCGTTTGATAACATCTTGTTTGAAGGCTCTTTCGGATAAATCAATTCAAGAAAATCTCTTTCTTTATCCTCTCTTTTCTCTTTTTTTAAAAGTATGGTCGTATTCTCCGGAAGCAGAAGTTTTTTCGGGTACAAAACAATTTTAATTATTGTGTGTTCAAAAGTATCGGAGTGCCTTTTTTCTCTCGCTCTGCCGATTATAATTCCCTTATAGTAAACGGGGATATTTTCTTCCATCGGGCGGAGTTCTTTGAATTTTGCGCTTATATAAGTGTAAGTTGAAAGTTTATAAACATAAAATAACAGAACAAAAAAAATAATAAAAAATATTAGGATAATAATTCTTTTCATAATTCAAATGCTAAAACAAATTATTGATTTTATTAACTAAACATCCGTATTAGCCCTAATGTGCAAAAAAACATTTTCACAAGTTTTGTATAAGAAAGGAGAAAAAAATGAGAATTGAACAATTAAACAACTTTTTATACAGCCCTTATAAAAACAAATTGAACTTTACTGCGCAAAATGAAGATATGCAAACATCTCCGACAATTCAAGATGACGAGTTTGAAAAACAAAACAATGCGGATATTGACGATGATATAAATTTTGAAGAAGAAGATTTTGATGAAAATTATCGCGGAGAAACTCCGGCTCCCATCCGTAATCGCCGCCATAACATAAAAAGAACAGCTAGAAAAAGAACGGCAAAACAAGATAATCAAAACAACGGCATTAAAAAACGCACTTTTGCGCTTTCTACCGCTTTCTTTTTCCTTATTGGAACGGTAGCTTCAAGTTATATTAATACTTATTTATCAAAAGCTCAAAATTTTCTTGCCACATCAAAATATACACGCAACAGCGAAAACTATGCACAAAAATTTATGGAAAATTTATTAAAAGATTTAGATACTCCGATTTCCAAATCCAAAGAAATCAGCGTAACCCAAAATGAACACGGGGATTTTGTTGAAATTAAAAGAAAAAATCCCAACAACACATCATACACATACAGAATAGAATCGCCCGACGGAGATAAAATCACTTATGATGATGTTAAAAATTCGCGCATTAATTCACTTGTAGATAAAAACATGGTTACAAAAGCCGCAATTGATTTTAACGACGACGGTAAAGATGATTTAATTTTTGAATTTGAACACGGCGATTTTAATAGAACAAAAATAAGCTATGATTTTGAATGCGACGGCAAAATTGATAAATCCGTTACAACCATAATTGAAGAATTTAACTGATCAAATCCCTGACAACTGCGCCTGCAATAATCAATCCTGCGGCAGAGGGAACAAAAGCACAGCTTGAAGGCGCTTTAACATTATCCGTTTTAATCTTAACAGGCTTTTCTTTCGAATAAACAACTTTTAATTTTTTAATGTCTCTTTTTCTTAATTCCTGTCTTATAACTTTTGCCAAAGGACAAACGGAAGTGTCGTAAATGTCCGCTATTTCAAACATTTCAGGATGAAGCTTATTGCCTGCCCCCATTGAAGATATTATAGGCGTATTTACCTTTTCACACTCTTCTATAAGGCTTATCTTAGCGCTTATTGTATCAATGGCATCTATTACATAATCATATTGCTTAAAATCAAAATCCTGCGCCTTTTCGGGAAGATAAAAAGTATTAAAAACGTTTATAATAACATCAGGATTAATATCAAGCATTCTTTCTTTTGCAGCTTCGGTTTTAAATCTGTCAAGAGTGCTGTATAGCGCAAATAACTGCCTGTTTAAATTAGTCGGGGATATTTTATCATTGTCTATTAAATCAAATTTTCCGACCCCGCACCGAACTAACGCTTCAAGAGCATATCCGCCGACTCCGCCCAGCCCGAAAAGTGCAATTTTAGAATTTTTAAGTTTTTCAAGGGAATTTTTCCCAACTAACATTTCAAATCTTGAAAATTGATTTAACATTCCATAAATATAACATAAACACGCCATATTTATTTCAAAGCTTTATGGGATAAGTTAAAAAAATTCTAAAAAACTGTTTATAAAATGCAAACAGATAAAACATACAATTAAATTTATTCAAACAAATTGTTAAACAATACTGACTTTTTCCAAAAATACTTCATCAAAAAGACTGCATTCTTCAATTAATTTAATCATTTGAGCTTTATTTTTAAATTCTATTCTTTTGTTGTTTTTAAAAACTCTTATTATATAAAGAAGTTTTTCTATATCAATTTTATATTTAACACCCTCGAAAATTACGGCAATTGTTTTCTTTTTTGTTTTTAATTCATCTTTCATATTCCTTTACCCTCCTTTTCGTCCTTGAATAAGATATAAAAAAGGCGGTGACAAAACCGCCTTAATTATTATTTTGTATCAAAATATAACAATGAATTAAGTATCGTTAAATTTATCATTATTAGTCTAAACTTTCTTTTCCGGCAATTAATATAATATAGTTAGGAATGATACTATAAAATTTAGTTTTAGACAAGCTGATTTATA
>CANQAW010000059.1 GCA_947589525.1 Candidatus Gastranaerophilales bacterium | reverse complement strand
ATAAAGGAAAAGGTATTAAATACGAAGGCGAATACATAGCAAGAAAAGTTGGTAAAGCCGGCAAGAAATAATGCGTAAGCCGGTGCGCAGGGCTTGCGTTGAGCAAGACCGCAGCACTACGAAAGTGACGTGGAAATCTAAACAAAAATACAATTAATTGCCGATATAAACCTGCCGAATGTGTCGGATTTGGTTTCGGTGAAAGGATAATAAAATGATTAAAATGTTAAACAAAAAAGAACAAACAAGAAAAAGACATCAAAGAGTAAGACTTAAAATTTCGGGCGATTCTCAATGGCCTCGTTTAGCGGTATATCGTTCTACGAAACATATTTACGCTCAAATTATAGATGATACAAAAGGAGTTACTCTTGTTTCTTCTTCTTCAAAAGTTAAAGAACTTAATTTAAAACATGGCGGAAATGTTGAAGCCGCTAAAGTTGTCGGCGCTGACATAGCAAAAAAAGCACTTGCAAAAGGTATTGAAGGTGTCGTTTTTGACAGAGGCGGATTTTTATTCCACGGCAGAGTGCAAGCTCTTGCTGATGCTGCTCGTGAAGCAGGATTACAGTTCTAGAATTTTAAAATATAAAATGCAAAAAACGCTATCAAATTGATAGCGTTTTTTATTTGATTAGTGTAGAATTATTTGTAGATTGGAGAAAAAATGAAAATTAATGAAAATTATAAAAAACTTGAAGTAAGCTATCTTTTTTCAACGATAGCTAAGAAGGTAAATGAATTTATTCGGAATAATCCCGATAAAAAGGTAATTCGTCTTGGAATAGGGGACGTTACAAGACCTTTATGCAAAAGTGTAATTGAAGCAATAAAATCCGCAACGGATGAAATGGGTACTTTTGAAGGGTTTAGAGGCTACGGCCCCGAGCAGGGTTATGATTTTTTAAAAGAAGAAATTCAAAAATACTATGCAAGAAAAAATGTTTCTCTTGATTTGGATGAAATTTTTATTTCTGATGGCGCTAAATCAGACCTTGGCAATATTTTAGATTTGTTTTCTACGGATAATACCGTATTAATTCCTGATCCCGTGTATCCTGTTTATGTAGATACAAATTTAATGCAAAATCGCAATATTATTTTTCTAAAGGCTGACCAGCAAAACGATTTTTTGCCTATGCCCGATGAAAGTATAAAAGCCGATTTAATTTATTTATGTTCTCCAAATAACCCGACAGGCGCTGTTTATAATAAATCTCAGCTTGAAAAATGGGTTCAATACGCACTTAAAAATAATGCCGTAATATTATTTGACAGCGCTTATGAGTGTTTTATTTCGGATAGTAATCTTCCCTCTTCGATATTTGAAATTGAGGGCGCGAAATCCTGTGCGATTGAATTCTGCTCTTTATCTAAAACTGCAGGTTTTACGGGAACAAGGTGCGGTTATACGATTGTTCCGTTTGAGCTTAATTTTGATAATATGAGCCTTAATAAAATGTGGTTAAGAAGGCAGACGACTAAATTCAACGGCGTTCCTTACATTGTTCAAAGAGGGGCGCAAGCGGTATTTAGCGAAAAAGGTCAAAAAGAAATTAAAGAAAACATTGAATATTACAAAAGAAATGCTTCCTTAATTTCTCAAACTCTTAAAAAGCACAATATATATTTTACGGGCGGAATACACTCACCCTATATCTGGCTAAAGTGTCCCAATAACATGAAATCATGGGAATTTTTTGACTATTTGCTTCAAAATATTCAAATAGTCGGCACACCGGGTGCAGGTTTCGGTCAAAACGGCGAAGGATTTTTCCGTTTGACTTCTTTTAACACCTGTGAGAATACCAAAGAGGCAATGGAGCGTCTGGACAATCTTTTAACTTAAACCTTTTTATTTGCTTTTATAAAACTATCCATTGCAGGCATTGTAACTTTTAGCTCTACCTGTTGTTTGGGTTCGGTTTTTGCCGTATTTTTGTTTTTTCTCAGCTTAAATGCGCCCAATCCTATTGCCAAAACACCTATTATTCCTACAAGAGCAACAACATATTTGTTTTTGGTTGATTTTGCATTATTTAATATTTCGGATACTTCCGCCTGTTTATTTAGCGGAGAATTTCCGAAAGCAACCATTTTGCCTTTTAAATTGGCAAGAAATTCCTGATTTCTTGTTTGTCCTGCAAGCTCTTTATTGTCTTGTCCGATTGCCCAAGCGCTTTCTTTGTATCTTTGTATTGCTGATTTTCCGCCGTTAAATTCCGCATTTTCAAACCAATCTATTTTAGCCCCGTGTGCATTAAACATCATTTGTTTATATTCTTCAGGGCGGTTTGTAATTAAATCAACGGCATCTTGAATGCAGTCGGCATTTTCTTTTCCCAGAGCCATTCTTCTGGCGCTGTCAAGCGCAGAGCCTTCTAAAGCTCCATTTGCACCAAGTACTTGAGGGCTGACAAGGTAAGCGTTTTTTGTTAAAAATCCTGTTTGATTTGTTACTTTTGAGCCTCTTGCCAAAGGTTTTATAAAATCAGGCGAACCTCCCGTGTTATTTGATATAACAGGTGTTGCTCCCGCAAACGATTCAAGCGGAGTTATTCCGCAAGGTTCATACCTGCTTGTAATGTTGCTGTAATCTGCACATGCTACTATTCTGTTTGTAAAAAATCCGTTCAGATACAATACATTATCTTTGTACTTGCCATTTTCAATATTTGCTATTTTTTTCATTTGCTCTTGTATAATAATCCAATCTTCGTCGTTTTTATTCCAAGGGCCTGCGCCTATAATAAATTTGGCTCTTTCTTTAGTTTGAGAAGGGACTTCTTTGTTTTTCAAAAGCTGTATATATCCTTCAAGAGTTGTCGGAAAGCCTTTTTGCGTATCGGGTCTTCCCCAGCTTATAAACAAGGTATCCCCTTCTTTGTACGGCGAAAGTCCGCCCAGCGCGCTTGAACCTTCCTTAATTGCTTTTTCGCTGAAAAACAGGTGTTCAAGAGCACTTTTACCTTTTTGAGATGCTTGCGAAACAGTATCTATAAGCCATTTTTTATTGGATTGTTTTGCGTTAAATAACGCTTCTTTTGAAGATGTAATTTCTTTTGTCAGGGGAGTGAAGCCTTGTTTAATTTCTTCCGTGAAGCCGTTATCTTTTCCAAAAGTGCCGATAACGTCTAACCCCATACTTTTTGCGGAAGAACCGTTTACTATATCAACAGTCGGAACGGATGCAAAACTGCTTGTCAGCCCTGTTGCAATTTCTTTAGTGTTATGGTTTTTCATTTCTTTTCCGTACGTGGTTGAAACTGTTCCTGCGCTGAAATTAAACGGGTTTTTTCTTACACCTTCTATCGGTATTTTACAAAGATTATATTCCCCGCTTTCATCTTTAAAATTGCCTAAAATCGGGTTAAAAATTGCATCAAGTTTTTGCAGTTCTTCTTTTGTCAGGATTTCTTCGCAATTGAAACGATTGTCGCTTTTATCCTGTCTTACCGCTTCAATTTTTTTAACCATTGATTTTACAAATTCAAAATCTTGAGGATTTTTCTTTAATTCTTCTATATCTTGTTTTGAACCCGTAATTCTTAGAAAATCTATCGGATTTTTATAGTGTCCCTGATAGTTTCTTCCGGGATTATGATAGCTTGAATGAACTTTTATCCCTTTCCAGTAATCATCGCCTTGCGATGATTTTTCTGAAATTTCGACTAAAGCATCAAAAGCTTGCCTGTCATGAAGCCAAAAGTTTGCAGGGTTAAAATCGCCAAATTCTTCCTTGTTTAACTTTGGTATGGCATCAATGGATGCTTTTGAAAAAATGCCGTAGTTTAAATCGTCAAATCCTCCTCCGCCGTATGCGCTGACATAAGCGTTTGTGCCTGTTCCTCCGTATGCTTTTGAAAATTTTGCAAGTTCGGGTGTATGAACAATATAGACGGGAGGATGGTTTTTTAATCCTGTTTTTGTTCCGTCAAGTTGAAAAACCCTGTAGGGAGTTTTGGTTGTTGTTTCTAAATCATCGCTTATTGTGTCTACAAAGCCTTTTATTCCCGTATCGTTTAAAATTTGAAATTTAGTTTTTTCAATCGGTCTTTGCTGAGTAACCGCTTCATGAATTACAAAATTTTCTCGGTCTTTAAGCTTGTAATCTACGGGTACTGAGACGTATTCAAAACCGCCGTTTGAGTTCGGTTTTCTTATTTTTATTCCGCCTGATTTGTTATCGGGGCTGTAATAAGGAACAAAGGTTCTGAAATCCATATTTCCGTAATCTTGAAATGCAACGCTGGCTTCACCCGCTACATTTCCAAGCCCGCCGATTTTATACAATTCGGCAAGCATTCCTTGATATTCGGGCGCAATTGATGCAACTTGGGATAAGTTTTTTAATGGATTTGCCGTAAAACTAAGTGCAATAAAATTTTTATCAGCCGATTTGCCGACATTTGGGCGCTGTTTTATGTCTTTAGCTTTAGCCGAGACAGAGCGATAGTACGTACTGTTTTTTTGTAATGCGAAATTTACCTTCATAAGGCTTCCCCCAAAAATATTAACAACACAATACATTATTTATACAATAAAAATAAATTTTTGACAAGTTGTATAGTTGTGAATTAACTGTTATACAAGCGTATATTAATCTAAAGATTTAGATAATAAGTTGCACAACATATAGGCTAAATTTCAATCTCTTTATTGATGAATAACTAACCTTAAAGAAGTATATTTTAAATGTCAGATACATAAATTGAATTAAACGGTTGTAAAAATATACATTTTGGAGGAGTAATGAGAAAGACAATTGATTTTAAGAGAAAACAAAAAGTAATTGTTGTAGATGACAAATACGAACATGCTTCAGGTGTTCGCGAATTGGTTAATCTGGAAAATGATTACGAAGTTATTGCCAATGCCGGAAATGCTAACGTTGCAATTTCTTTAATTAAGAAGTACCAGCCCGATATTGTTTTAATGGATATTAATATGCCCGAAATGGACGGAATTAATGCAATAGCGGAAATTCAAAAGCTTAATTTAAAGACAAGAGTAATAGTTTTAACCGCTTATGATGATGCTGATTTAATATACAGAGCAATGAAATTAGGTGCAAGCGGATATGTCTTAAAAACAATGGTTTCCGCTCAATTGATTAAAGCATTGGATGAAGTTTCAATGGGTAAAATTTATCTTCCTAACGTTTTATGCTCAAAATTCTTTGAATACTTCCAAGACTTTGAAAAGAACGGAAATGCAAATAATCAGGATGACGGCGAAGAAAACCTTCTTCATTACTTAACAAACAGAGAACAGGAAGTTCTTTCGCTTTTACTTGAAGGAGCTACATATAAAGATGTTGCTTCACAATTGTTTATTTCCGAAACCACCGTTAAAACCCACGTAAATAATATTTTCCAAAAACTTCAAGTCAGAGAAAAAACTCAAGCTGTATTATATGCAATTAATAAAGGTTTTAAGCCTAAAGCTAAAAAGATTGCTGTTTAGTTTTCTTGCAAGGATTATCCTTGCAAGAAAACTATTGGATTTTACTTTTTTATGATGATGGTAAGTAAATGAACAAAGTAAGAAATGGTTTTAGTGTATTTTTCGAAAATATTGATTTAACGGAAAATAAACAGTATTCAAAAACGGTAGTTAAGTCGCTGGTGAGAAGTTTATTAGAGCCGTTGGCTTCGAATAACTCAAATGCCGTTATTTTTGTTCGATTAAAAAATATTGAAGACATTGAAGGATTAATCAAGAGGCTGGAATATCAAAAAGAGGTAACTTTAAAAGAGTTCAGCGATTTTGAGTTTTCAAAGTTTGATGTTGAAGAAACCGGCTTTGTAATTTTAAATTCACCCAGATATAACTGCGCTTTTTTGTTTAAAGAAGTTGAAGAAAACAAGTTTGAAATATATCTTAAATTAAACTCAAAACTTGTTAACGATGTTTATGAAGTTTTGAAGAAAATGTTCCTGCTTGATTATGATGAGCTGTTTTATAAATTTCGTCCGGAAAGGCGAGATAACGATGTAATGAATAAAGCTTTGTTTAATATACTTGATTATTTTGAAGACAGCATTCAAGAGGGTTTGTATAATTCAAAAATGCAGGAAAATTACAGAACCGCAAACGAAGCAAATACCGTTGTGCGTAATGAAATGTATCAAAATATCAGAACGGTTGCACATGAGATAAAAAATCAATTAAGCATTTTGGATATTTATGCTCGAATTTTTGAAAAGAAAACTCAGGATTTTGAAATAACAAAACCTTTAAGAAAATCTATCGAATTAATCAAATCTCAAATTGCTCATTTTAAAGATTTTGATGTTATTAACCTTCAGGAAAAAGATATAAAGTCGGTTATTCAAGAATCTATTAAAATGTATGCTTATATTTTAAAAGAAAAGAAAAATAAACTTGTTGTAATTGATGAAATTCCAGAAATAAATGCTAATGCATTTATAGACGAAGAAAAGTTTCTGTTGGTGGTAAACAATATTATAAAAAATGCGCATGATTCGACCAAAAACGATGAAATTACAATTAAACTGCGCTTAAGAGGAGAAAACATCGAAATATTATTTATAAATCACGGCGAACCAATCAAGAAAAACGATAAGGAAAAAATATTTCAATCAGGTTACACAACAAAAAAAGACGGCTGGGGTATAGGATTAAGCGCCTGCCGTAAATTTATAGGTTCTCAGTTTGGAAAGCTGGAGCTTGTTAAAAGCGATAAAACCGAAACGATTTTTGCACTTATTGTGCCGTTATCACAAGTAAGATAGACAAAGGTGGAATTATATGGATTTAATAGATAACAGAACAAGGGATATCGGGCAAATGGCGCTTGACGGTTTGTATGAACGTTCTAAGGCGATTTCATCTAACACGGCTAATGCTCTTACGCCCGGATATCAAAGAAAAGAAGTGTCTTTTGAGGGAAGTTTAAGGCAAATTATTGAACGGGAAAATCAAAAAGAGGAATTAAAAGTTCAAAATACAATAAAATCGGGAAAAAATCCCGCAGAGCTTTTAAGAACTCAAACTCCGGAACAAATTGCATTTTTAAATTCTCAGGTTCAGGAAGGTTATTTAATTGACGTTGAAAATGATACATCAGACCCTTATGACCCTGACGGTAATAATGTTAATATTGAAGCCGAAATGATGGATGAAGCAAAAACGGGTATGAAATATCAGGTTGTTGCAAATTTATTATCAAAATCATACGGAAATTTAGCCAGAGTAATACAAGGTCAGCCAAATTCTTAAAAACAGTGAGGACAGATTATGAGTTTTAGTGTATTTGATATTGCGGGAACAGGAATGAGCGCCCAAAGAATAAAAATGGATACAATTTCTTCAAACATTGCAAATGTTAATACAACAAGAAATGCACAGGGCGAGCGGGAAGTATACCGAAAAAAGGAAGTTAATTTTAAAGAAGCGTCAATTAAACAAGGCTTTAGGTTTCCTGTCGGAAATGCGAGCGTCGAGTTTGACCCTCCCGAAGAACCTTATTTAAAAGGGGGAGTTTCTTGGGGCGGTAACAATACTTTAAGCGGAGTCAGCGTTGATTCCATAACCGACTCTATAAATCCGACAAGGATTGTTTACGACCCGACTCATCCCGATGCGGATGAAAATGGTTTTGTTGAGCTTCCCAATGTAAATATTGTCGAAGAAATGGTTAATATGGTTTCGGCTTCACGTGCTTACGAAGCAAATGTTACCATTGCTCAAACAACAAAAACCATGATACAAAGTGCAATTAACATTTAAAAAAGGATAGGTTATGAGTTCAAATTTTTCCATAAATCCGAATTTTCAAAATAATACTGATAATTCAATTAAAGATTTCAATAAAATTTTTTCTTCATCTCTTCAAAACACTACAAAAACTTTAAGCTCGCAAGATGATTTTGAAAAGGTGTTTAACGGTATGTCAAATGTTAAACAAGAGCCCGTTCAAGGTTCCGTTCAGGCGTTTGTCGGTATGGATTCGATAAGTGCAAGCAAAATTGATAATTATAATATTTCCGATAGCGCAAGAATGGCATCCGACATACAAAAAGGTTTTGCAAACGGTATAAATGAGCTTAATACCATTTCAAAACAGGCTGAGGATGATTTTGAAACATTTGCATCGGGCGGTGATATAAGTGTTCATGATGTTATGATTTCGGCTCAAAAGTCTTCTCTTGCAATGCAAATGGCTTTACAATTAAGAAATCAGATGATAAACGCTTATAATGAATTTAAAACCATGCCTGTTTAATTTTCGGGAATTATTACCTTTGGATTTAGAGCGAGCCATTTGTATGTATCTTCTTCAATATCGGGCATCTCAAGAATAAATATTCCGCCTGTTTTGCCTCGTCTTGAGACCAGATAATTTGTTTTAAATAAATCATCAAGCGCCCGCCTGACTGTATTGGGGCTTACGTTTAAAATCGCCGAAAGCTCTCTTATCGGTGCAATTTTATCGCCTGCTTTATAATTTTTTACTATATATTTTTTTAAGTGTTCAAGCGCTTTTTGCCATGAATATGAGTAATTTTGGCTTTGCAGTTTTTTTCTTTCGGAGCTGACGTATTCATTTTTTTTATTGTCTTTGCTTCCGATATAAATTGTTCCGTATCTTCCTCTGCGGGACAAAATTACTTTTTGGGAGCTTAAAATCTTCATGGCATCGTTAACGGTTTTAATGCTTACATTAAACATTGCACTAAATGCAAGATTAGGCAGAATTTTCTCCCCTTGCTTGTATGTTTTTTCTATGTAGCTTTTAATTTTAGCGACAAGCTGATGAGTTAAAGTAAAATCTTCATCCTGTATTCCGTTTGTCAATTCTTCTCCGGACAGTTGAAATTCTTTTTTGTAAATCCAAGAGTACTTATTGCCTTTTATTCGTTTTTTTTCAAGATAGCCCTGCTGTGCCAGATTAACAAGGGCAAATCTGATAGTGTTTT
>CANQAW010000058.1 GCA_947589525.1 Candidatus Gastranaerophilales bacterium | reverse complement strand
CCCCAAAGATATAAAGACAGCGGTTTTGAGGCTTTTTTAAAACCTCAATAAAAGGTTTTGCGGTTATTTTTGCTTTTTTTTCGCAGTGTACGGGTTTAAAAATCAAAAGTAAAATGCAGTATAAAACCCCGATAAATAAAGAAAAATACCCGAAATTTAAAAATACGTTTTTCCAATTTGTTAAATTAACAAGCGCAACTAAAGGCGCATTTGCAAAAAACCCTCCGCTGTAGCCTGCAAAAAGAATAAAAGAAACGGCGATTGAAAAATTTTTATCTTTTGCAAATTTTTTAACTTCACGAATTGAGCTTAAATAAAAAGTTGCGCTTCCAAAGCCCAAAAGCGCCCTTGAAAGATATAAAAAGAAAAAATTATCGCCCTGCGGAAACAAAATCGCGCCCGTTACAAAAGCAATTATCCCGATTAGCGCAACTTTAAAACCTCCGATTTTATCAACCAAAACGCCGACTATAAGCTGAGTTAGGGCGTAAATATAACAAAATACAGCCCCTAACATTGTTATTTTTGAAGCGTTAGCGCCTAAATCTCCCTGTAAAGTGTCAAAAATAGCCCCAGGGATTGCAACTCTTTGAATATTTGCAAGGAAATAAAAAGTTATTACAATTAAAATTAAAGATAGTCTTAAGTTGTGTCTGTATATTGATTTCATGGTTATTTTTTAAAAATGAAAAATACGGCCAAGATTATAAAAATAAATCCGATTAAATAATTCCAGCGAAATTGCTCTTTTAAATAAAGAATTGAAAACAGGCTGAAAATAATTAAAGTTATTACTTCCTGAATTGTTTTTAATTGATAGGCGCTATAAACCTCATACCCGAAGCGATTTGCGGGAACTTGAAAACAATATTCCAGAAAAGCAATCAGCCAAGAAACCACAATAACCGCTAAAAGCGCTTTATTTCGATATTTCAAATGCCCGTACCACGCAAAAGTCATAAAAACATTGGATATTGTAAGTAAAACTATCGGAGTTAAATATTTAATCATAACTTTATTGTAATACGAAAATTTGTCATTATAAAAAAATTATGCGTATAATTATATTATTAAGATTAGTCGGAGGTTTTGTGAAGAAATTATCAATTTTATTTGCAATGATTTTGTTTTCAATTCAAGGAGCATTTGCAATAGTCGAAGGTTCAAAAATTGAAGTTACCTCTGACCTTGTTAAACAGTATAGAAACGTAACTTTATCTTTTAATGTTATAAGGGCGCTTGAAATGTTAAAAGATACAACGGGCAGTTATTCCAGAAACGCAATTTTAGGAAAAAATTTAACAAACCGTCCGATGAAAATTGAATTTATGGATTTATCAACAATTAATCCCATTTATGCTAATTTTGACGCTCTCGGTTGGAAGAAAAACAGAGATTTATATATTTATATTAATGCTAAACACAAAGATGCCCCCCCTGAAGCGTTGAGTGCAATTTTGGCACATGAAGCCATTCATCAGGATGAATATAATTCATTAAATGAAGAAACATACGCTTGGACGCTGGAAGCTGCCGTTTGGACGCAGTTGACCGAGGAAAATCCCGAGCTTGAAAAAATTTCACACCCTTTAGTAGAGCGTGAAAACGTAATCAAGCAGTTGTTTGTGCGTGGAGATTACACAAGCAAATATATCCATAAATTTGTTATAACAAATCAAGGGTATCAAAATCTGCCCGAACGCTCAATAGGTTTTGAAGAATTATTGTAGCTATTTTCCGTAAGAATTTACGTATCTGCTTGCAAGGTGTTTGAAATATGAAGCTCTAAATTCTTCTGAAGCTAAATTTTCAACAATAGTCGGGACTATTACTAAAAATGTATACACTACCAAGCCGAAAAATACTAAACTAATTAATTCTAGCATCGCTTTAACCTCTTAATTATCCTTACATATACTTAGACGGATTTTATCCGAAAATCTTTATGATTTTTCAGAGGTTATTAATAATTCTTTACAAAAATTAATTAAAACTTATTATTTCAAGGGCTTTTGCTATATCAAAAGTGTCATCATCGACATAAACGGGAATTTCCGTAATTCCCATATCCTTCAAACCGAAGTATACGCAATGGTCGGGATTGTCCGTCTGCCTGTTAAAGTTAAAGGAAAGATGACCGCAGTCTAATTTATCCGAGCCGTAACGGTTTATATATCTTAGAGTTTTTTCAATGTCGCCGTAATTATCTTTTATAAATAATGTAGTTGTCGGAAAAGGAACTGCGCTTTTCAACATATAATTTACGTTTTTCTTATATTTACCTTTGTAATCGTTTTCGCACAGCGATATATTGCCTGCCTGTGCGGAAAGTAATTTTTCAAGCCTTTTGGAGCTTATATTTACTTTGCTCATTTTTCTTTTTGGTTGTTCAATTCTTTTCAATACGGAAGGAATCATAAAATCCGAACTTTTGTACTTTTTATATTTTATTCCGTTTCTGATGCAGAAAAGTTCAATTTCATTGTCTGCGTCATCATCCGCTACAAGAATTCTTGATGCTTTAAATTCTTGTCCTTGAAAATTATCGTAATTATCCGTGTATTCGCTTATTCCTTTGTGTTTTCTTTCTAATTCAATACATTTATTGCTGAATTTATCAAATGCCCGAAGCTGTTCTTTATTTGAATTGGTGCTGACTTTGTAAGTAGAGCCGAACGAGACGGGATGAATTGCTTTAATCATTGTGTTTCCTTTGTTAATCTACTTCTAAAATATATTTCTATATATATAAAACGGCTGAATAAAAAATTTGCCAAAGGCAAATATTGTTTTAGCGGGTTAACTATGTATAATATTCTTATATTCTCACAAAAAGGGGTAATATCCATGAATATTTCAAAAACAATAAAACTTATAAAAAGACGAATTTTAAAAGAAGATTTAAATGTGAGATTAAGAAGTTATTTTAATAAATATGATAATAATTCGTATATAATTGTGAAAATAATATACTGGCTTTTTTTAAGATTGTTTTTTGAAATATTTAATTTTGCAAAAAATAAAAAAAGTTCGGATAAATTGTCTATAGCTTTTGGCTTGGGCGGGGGTATAGGCGATGTTCTTGTGCATAGTGTGTATGTAAAAGAATTTGTTAAAATGCTTGATGTTGATGCCGATATATATTTGTATGTTCATCGCGACCCTAAAATATCAAAACAACTCTTTGAAGAGTGGAGTTTTGTTAAAGGTTTTTTTGATACCAACAGATACGACAAAGAAGCTCAAAACTATGATTTGGCAATAGGTTTGGGTATAATTCCGAGAATTACTTATTTTAATAAAGAAGTTTTGGAAAAATCCCCGTTTTTATCCAAAATAGTGCAAACATATATTCTATACGAAGAACAAAATTCAACAATGCTTGAATACGGTTCAATTGCAAAAGTTATATTAAGAGATGAAATATTAAACAAAAAATCAATACAGCAAATTGATGTCGAGCGTTTACTGGATATAAAAGCGGACACAAAAAGCTATATGTCCTATAATCCCAATCAAAGGCAAGAGCTTAAAGATATTGTAGAAAATGAAATTTATATAACAATTTCAAGAAACGTCGATTCCGTAATGAGCAATAAAAACAATACAAGATTATGGTTTATGGAATATTATTGCGAGCTGATAAATAAAATTAAAGAAAAATATCCCTATATCAAAACGGTTCAAATAGGAACGCAAAGAAGCGAAAGAATAAACGGAATTGATATTGACCTGTGCGGTAAAACGGATATTTCCGAAGTAAAATATATTTTAAAACATGCACTTTTGCATATAGACGGCGAATGCGGAATGGTTCATTTGAGACATGCACTCAATGAAATATCTTGTGTATTTTTTGCTCAAACATCAATGAAGCTTAAAGGATATGATGAGAATATAAACTTAAAGTCAAATGCCTGCCCTCACTGGTGCGAGTGGATTTCTTCCGAATGGCAGACAAAGTGCATTGCAGGATATGACAAACCTGTATGCATGGCGGAATTAAAACCGGATTTTGTATTTGAAAAAATTACTCCTTTTATTGATAAAGCCTTATTAAATTTCAAAAAACAAGTAAGAGTTATTTCAATTGACGAATTTAAAAAATTACCCGAAGTTAAAAATAAAAAAATCGTTTTTTTGGATAAAGAATTTAAATATTTTGCGCAAACTTTGGATAAATCAAATAAAATAACAATATTTGACGAATACTTAAATTACGGAAGCTTGGCAGATGTTAAAAAGTCAGGTTTTGAAGCCGAGTTTTCAAATATTTATAATATTGCCCTTGATTGCAGCAGTGCCGACATTGTTTTTTACAATAAGAAAAATGTTGAATTTGAAAAATATGCTTTTAAGGAAATGAAAAGAGTGCTTAAAAACGACGGGGTAATTGTTGAAACAATTTTAAATTCTAAAATATCGGAAGGGCAAAAAGATGAAGTATCTGTTGGCTAGATTATTATATCATTTGACCTTTGAAAGCTTTCCCCGCCTTAAATGGTTTTATAAAAGTAAAAATAACACCAATCAAATTTGCGTTTATAAAGCAGACGGCAAAAAAAGATTTCTTAAATTGTTCTCTCCGTTGAGAGGTTTTAAAGCTGTCGTTTGCGGAAAAAATAATTTAATAAAAATTGAAAACAGTGAAAATATTGATTTTAAAAACACAAGCATTGTTATTTTCGGAGATAATAATACCATAACTTTACGGGAATTTTCAGGCGGTATTTACATAAAAATGAATTCAAACAACTCCGCCATAATACTTGAAAAAGGTTGTAAAATCGGAGCTTCTTCAATTTTTATCGGAAATATCGGAGAGAGAAAGGTTCAAAATAATATTATTTCCATAGGATGCAACAGCGCAATAAACGGAGCAAATATTCAAACTTTTGAAGATAACAGTATTGTTTCAATAGGCAGAGATTGTCTCTTTTCTTGGGGCATAGACATTTGGTGCTCAGATTCGCACACCGTTGTTGATAAAAAAGGTAATGCCATAAATTGCGGAAAATTTATAACAATAGGAAACCATGTTTGGATTTGCAAAGATGTAAAAATCTGCAAAAATACTAAAATAAGCGACAATTCGATTGTAGGCTGGGGAAGTGTTGTATGCGGTATATTTGAGCAAGAAAATGCGGTAATTGCGGGAAATCCCGCACGTATTGTTAAAAAAGATATAAATTGGGACAAAAAAAGATACGAAGATTATTTATTGTCCAACAATGTTAAAAATCCTCAAATCCCGTCGGGGGGGGGGTATAGAAGAAAAATTAAATCAGCTGCGTAGAAAATGAAAGGTGTAAAATGAAAGAAGCTTCCAAAACCAGAAAAAAATTCGGCAAACTTGAAGAAAAAATTTTTATAAATAAAGGTATAGACATAGGCTGCGGAGATGACCCCGTAAATGATACCGTGCGAAGATTTGATAAATGCGACGGTGATGCCGATAAAATAACAAAATATGTAAAAGATAAATTTCACTACGTTTTTTCGGCGCATTGTCTTGAACATATGAAAAATCCCAAAAAAGCGCTTTTGCAATGGTGGGAGCTTGTTGAGGAAGGAGGATATTTATATACTGTCGTTCCCGATGAAGACCTTTACGAGCAGGGAAACTGGCCTTCAATTTTTAATAAAGACCATAAATACACTTTCACAATTTCAAAATCAAAAAGCTGGTCTCCGAAATCAATTAATATCGGCGACTTAATTAAAATTTTACCGAATTGCAAAGTGTTAAAAATTGAACTCCAAGATGATTTTTATGATTATTCTCTTGTCGGTCAAAATATAGACCAAACAAGAAAAGAAGCTATGGCTCAAATTGTTTTTGTTCTGCAAAAACAATCTTCAAAAATAACCCGCATCCGAAGGGGGGGGGGGTATATATGCTTTTACAAAAATTGTCGGCAAATTCAAAAAGCTTCTTAGAGGTTAAACGACGATTATGCTTTATACTGAGAGAATAGATATAGAAGAGATTTTATCCGAGGCAAAAAATTGTAAAATACTTTGTCTCGGCGATATTATGCTTGACAGATATGTTTACGGTAATGTTAACAGAATTTCCCCCGAAGCGCCGGTTGCGGTTTTGAATTTAAAAAACACCAGAGAAGTCTTGGGAGGTGCGGGCAATACGGTCGCAAACATTTCGGCTTTAGGTCCGAAGGTATATTATTTGGGTATAGTCGGAAAAGATACTAACGGTTTAAAAATTGCAAATCTTTTGAAGAAATGCAGCGCAAGTTATAAATTATTAAAATTAAAAGATTATTCTTCAATTTCCAAAACAAGATTTATAGCGGGCAATAATCACATTTTGAGGCTGGATGAAGAAAACAAGCTTCCTGTTATAGATGATGTGCTTGTGAGGATGGAGAGAATTTTAAATAAAGTTGTCAAAAACTGCGATATAGTAATTCTATCCGATTACAACAAGGGAACTTTTAATCACAAATCAACTCAAATGATTATTAATCTTTGCAAAAAGTACAATAAAACGGTTTTGGTTGACCCTAAAGGTAATGATTACAAAAAATACAGAAATGCCGATTATATTAAGCCTAATTTGAAAGAATTTAAGGAAGCAACGGGGCTTGAGTTCTCTTATTCGGATAAGGATTTTGACGAAAAAATCAAAATCGGCGCAAAGAAGATTTTTAATGATTGCAAAGTAAACAATTTGCTTATAACAATGAGTGAATTCGGGATTTTGTATATAAGTTCAAATAATCCCGAAAAAATCATAAAACTGCCGACCGTTGCAAAAGAAGTTTTTGATGTTTCAGGTGCGGGAGATACCACAATTTCAGCTTTTGCACTGGGTCTTGTAAGTAATTTAAAGCCTGTTGAAGCAATGTATCTTGCAAACATTTGTGCGGGAATTGTAGTGGGCAAAGTCGGTACTGCTTGTGTTTATCCTGATGAAATCAGGGAAGTGTTTAAAAGCGAACAAAGAAAGAATGGTTATTTTGAATGTGAAACGGATAAGAAAATTTTTGAATTTCTTGAAAAGTTAAAAAAGAAGAAAAATGCTTTGCAATTGCTGGATAAATATATTAAAGATATGGAGCTGTAAACAAAAAATGATTAAGGATATTGAAAAAGCTTTTGATAATATTTCGAATAATTTTATTCAAATGAAAGAACATTCGCAAAACATCTTAAATGTTGCTTATTTGTGTATTGAAGCAATTAAAAGAGGAAATAAAATAATTTTTTGCGGAAACGGCGGTTCGGCTTCGGATAGCCAGCATTTAAGTGCGGAATTGGTCGGAAGATATAAACTTAACAGAAACCCGTATCCTGCGATTGCTCTTACAACCGACAGCTCGATTTTAACCGCACTGGCAAATGATTTCGGTTATGAATGTATTTTTGAAAGACAGGTTGAAGCTCTTGCCAAAGAAGGCGATATTCTTTTCGGTATATCAACAAGCGGAAATAGTGAAAATATAGTTTGTGCTTTTAAAAAAGCTAAAGAGTTAAATTTGAAAACGGTTGCATTGACGGGGAAAAAGGAAAGCAAGCTTTCTCAGCTTGCCGATTATTTAATAAATGTGCCTTCAAATACGACAAATAATATCCAAGAAATGCATATTGCGGCGGGTCATTTGATATGCGAAATTATTGAAAAAGAGTTAAATAAGCCCTCGAAAGCTCTTTTTTTGGATAGAGACGGAATAATAAACAAAGATTTAGGATATGTATACAAAACGGACGATTTTGAATTAATCGAGGGGATTGTCCCTCTTTGCCTCGAAGCGCAGAAAAGAGATTATAAGATTATTGTAATAACCAATCAATCGGGAGTTGAAAGAGGTTATTATACACTATCGGATGTTGAAAGATTTAATAATTTTATGAAATTAAAGCTTGAAGAAAAAGGAGTTTTTATAACGGATATTTTCTATTGTCCTTATTTAAAAAGCAAAGACAGAAAACCTGAAGCCGGCATGTTTTTAAAGGCAATTAAAAAACATAATATTGACGTTAAAAATTCAATTTCTCTCGGAGACAAACCTCGTGATATCGAAGCAGGTATTAAAGCGGGAATTGAAAAAAATTATCTTTTCGGCGATGCCGAATGTAATTTTGAGGTTATAAAAATAAAGAATTTTAAGGAAATAAATTTTAGCTGAATTAATAAAATCGCTCTTGCTTGGCAAATTCTGTCTTCACATGTTATACGGTTGTTTACTATATAGGAAAAAAGACTGCAGAACCAAAAAAATTGACGCTATGGATAAAGATTTAAATATTTCTCATTGCCAAGATTTTAACCGAGCTTTTGAAAATCTTTTATCATGATTTTATTAAAGCTCTGAAAGCGTTTAAGATACATATTATCATTACGCCCACATCCGCAAAAACCGCAAGCCACATGTTTGCAAGTCCCGTTGCGCCCAAAATCAAGCAAATCAATTTGGTGCAAAGCGCAAAAATAATATTTTGCTTTACTATTGCCATACATTTCTTTGAAATTTTTATTGCTTTCGGAATTTTTAAAAGATTATCGTCCGTCAGCACAACATCGCAAGCCTCTATTGCCGCATCAGAACCCATTGCGCCCATTGCTATTCCAACATCCGCCCGTGTTAACACGGGCGCATCATTTATTCCGTCTCCCGCAAATGCCGTTATGTTTTTGTCATTTATAATTTCTTCAATTTTTTCAAGTTTATCATCAGGTAAAAGCTCTGCATAAAATTTATCAATTTTTAATTTTTGCGCTACGGAAACCGCAGATTTTTTTAAATCTCCCGTAAGCATTATTATGTTTTTAATTCCTAAATTTTTTAAATTTTCAATCGCACAAAAAGCTAAAGGTTTGATAACGTCCGATATTACAATATGTCCCATATAATCATTATTTATTGCAATATGAATTATTGTTCCGTCAGAATGGCATTTTATCGGAGTAATATTAAATTTTTCCATTAATTTTTCATTGCCCGCAATAATTTCAAGATTGTCAATTTTGGCTTTAATTCCGTTGCCTGCGATTTCTTGGATGTCTTTAATGCGGGAAATATCAATTTTTTTGCCGTACGCTTTTATGATACTTAACGCAATGGGATGTGAGCTTGCACTTTCCGCCAGCGCCGTA
>CANQAW010000057.1 GCA_947589525.1 Candidatus Gastranaerophilales bacterium | reverse complement strand
TAGTTACCGTTGAAGATATTATTGAAGAAATAACCGGAGAAATATACGATGAATTCGATAAAGTCGAAACTCCCGAAATTGTGAGAATTAACGACTACACTCTTAATGTCTCATCCAAAACGGATATTAAAGACTTTAACGAAAGATTTGATCAGGATATTCCGGACGAAGATTTTCAAACCATAGGCGGCTATGTTTTCGGTTTATTGGGCAGAGAGCCTGAATTAAACGATGTTATCGAAGATAAAAATATAACCTATACGATTTTAGAGCTTGACGGTATAAAAATAACAAGAGTAAAAATGGAAAAAGAAACTCCCTTTATAGACAAGGAAGAAACATTAAAAAAAACAAATGAAGAAGTTTTGAATAATAATTAAGAGGAAAAAATGAAATTAACTGTATTGGGTCCGGGGTGCTGGGGTTTAACAAGTGCTAAATTATTAAATGACAATTTTGAAGATATTTGCGTTTGGGGAAGAAAGGAAGATTTGCCCCAAAGCTTAATTGAGGAAAAAAGAATTGAAAAGCCTTTAAAAATTCAACTTGATAAAAAAGTTCAAATAACTTCCGACCTGAATTTAGCGCTTAAAGATGCGCAAATTATTCTTCTGGTTGTTGCAACGGTTGGAATAAGACCCGTATGCGAGCAAATTAAAAAGATAGGTTTAAAACAAGACCAAATTTTAATTAATCTTGCCAAGGGAATAGAGCTTCCTTCGCTTAAAAGAATGAGCGAAGTCATTTTGGAGATTTTGCCCGATATTAAATTTGCCACTCTTTCGGGCCCGACGCTTGCACGTGAAATAATTGAGGGTCATCCGACGCTTGCAACAATTGCATCAAGTGATATTGAAACAGCCAAACAAGCGCAAAAATTGCTAAATGTTCCTTCCCTGTTCAGGTTATATACAAATACAGACCTTATCGGGGTTGAGCTTGGGGGAAGTTTGAAAAATGTTATAGCAATTGCTTCCGGTTTTGCAAGCGCAATGAATTTGGGAGACAATCTGAAAGGCTCGCTGCTAACCAGAGGAATGGCGGAAATGGTGAGAGTTGCAACAGCACTTGGCGCTCAAGCTCAGACACTTTACGGACTATCGGGCATGGGCGACTTAATCGCAACTGCCTCAAGCCCTTATTCAAGAAATTACACAGTCGGTGCTATGCTTGCGCAAGGTAAAAAGATTGATGATATTTTATCGTCTTTAGGTTCTGTAGCCGAAGGCGTCAAAACTTCAAAAGCGCTGTGCGAACTTGCGGATAAATTAAATATTGAAGTTCCCGTTTCAAGAGCAATTTATGAAGCGGTTTATACGGATATTACTCCCAAGGAAATTTTGGAAAAATTAATGAACCGAAAACTTAAGCACGAAGATTAATTTTTGTTAAATTAATTGTTGTATTTTTTTCTTTGTTTTAGCTATACTAAAATAGCTAAAATGTATAACACAATTAAAAGGAAAACAAAATGACAATTAACTTGAAAAACAAACAAGAAATTATCAAAAAATTCGGCAAAAACGAAAAAGATTCCGGTAACATTGAAGTTCAAATTGCTATGTTATCTCAAAAAATCTCCGAGCTTACCGAGCATTTAAAGTCTAACGCAAAAGATTTTCAGGCAAAAAGAGGTCTTTTGGTTATGGTCGGAAGAAGAAAAGGTATGTTGACATATCTTAAAAATTCTAACCTTGAAACATACAGAAAATTAGTTAAAGAACTGAATATCAGAGGTTAAGACAAAAATTCAAGTTAAAAATGCCGCAAGAGTTATACCTTGTGGCATTTTTTGTATATAATTTATTATATTATACTTTAGTCTATTATTTATTTGTTGATAAGATAGTATAATAAAGTTGTAATATAGAATGCTTAGTAAAACTGTCTAATGTAGAGGTTAACATGTTGGAAAAATTGAAAAGTTCAAAAGCAAGATTTTTTATAATCCTTGTTTTGGTTTTAATCGGTATTGCACTTTGTGTTGAACTGGGAATTATTTTTTATAAGACAAATTTCTTAGAACACGCTCAAAAAAGTTTTTGCACCGTGTCCGAATTAATTGATTGCGACGGTGTTGCAAGGACTCCTTACAGTCTTTCTTTGGGAGTGCCTAACGCTGTTTGGGGATTAATTCTTTACTTTATATTTTTAATGCTATTGTTTGTTGATAAAATTCAAGAAAAATTTAAAAACACGATTTTTGATGTTTTTAAAAATCCGTACAGCTATATTGCAACAATCGGTTTAATATCCTTTATCATATCAATGGTGTTAGCTTTTATATCAATATTTAAAATTCATAAAATTTGTGCATTGTGTTTCTGTACTTATTTTATTAATTTCTTTATTGCTTTTTTTGCCAAAGGAAAAGGATTTTTTATCGAAGATATTAAAACAACGGTACTTGATTTTATAGACGGAGCAAAAAAACATTTTATTCTGTTTTTGATTGTGTTAATCGGTTTTATATCAACTCTTGTTTATTTGGATACAAGTCTTGTTCTGTCTCCCAAGCTTAAAAAGCAAATAGCGGATAAAGAGTTTTTTGAAGCAAAAGAAAATAAATATGCCGTAAGCGGGAATTTTTTAGGCAAGAAAAATGCTAAAATCCTAATTAATATATACAGTGATTATAATTGTCCTTTCTGCAAAATTACCAATATAATGCTTCATAAAATTGCCAAAAAAGAAAGTATAAAGGTTTTTGAATATAATTATCCTTTGGATACAAGCTGTAATAAAAATGTTTTCCGCACTCTGGGAGGTCATGAAACATCTTGTTTGTGTGCTAAATACGCTCTTGCGGGGAAAAAACAAGAAAAGTTTTGGGGCGTATCCAACGTATTATATTATAAAGACTTTAAAACCGAAGATGATATTATAAATGCCATTAAAGAAGCCGAGCTCGGACTTGATATGGAAAAATTAATCAATGATGCCAAAAGCGAAGAAATTGAAAGAATGCTTCAAAGCGAAATAGAATATACCGCTTCAAAAGGAATAAACGGTACTCCGACAATAGAGATAAACGGAACTACATATTTAGGCGGTATGCCATACGTCGATTTGCTGGCAAAAGTAAAACAAGAAATAAAAAGGCAGTCAAACTAAAATGGAAAAAATACTACTGCATGCTTGTTGCGCACCTTGTGCAAGTTACCCGCTTTTAAAATTAAAACAGGATAACAGGCAAGCGGTAGTATTTTTTTATAATCCCAATATTTATCCTCTTAAAGAATATGATATCAGGCGAATTGAACTTGAAAAATATTGCAAAAAGCTGGGTGTCGAATATCTTGAAGGGGATTATGATACTGAAAATTATTATAGCGCGGTAAACGGTCTTGAAAAAGAGCCTGAAAAAGGTTTAAGGTGCGATAAATGTTTTTATTTAAGGCTTCTAAAAACAGCTCAAAAAGCGCGCGAATTAAATATAAATTCTTTTACAACAACTCTGAGCGTAAGCCCTCACAAAAATTCAAAAAAAATCTTTGAAATAGGAGATATGATTGCACAACAAACAGGAGTTGAATTTTTAAAATATGATTTTAAAAAACAGGACGGATTTAAAATTTCAAGACAAATTGCAAAAGAAAACAATATGTATTTTCAAACGTACTGCGGTTGTGAGTTTTCAATCAGAAATCAGTTTAATAAAAATACATTAACTTTTAAATTATTTTCCAATTTCTAAAGAGGCGCTTGCCATTGCTTTTGAAATTGAAATAACACCTAAAGATGCTTCATAAGCTCTTTGAGCCAGCGTAGCATCCGCCATTTCAATCATGGCATTTGTGTTGGAAGTTCTTATATATCCGTTTTCATCGGCATCGGGATGCCCCGGTTTATAGACCTTTTCTCCCGGAGTCGGGTCTTCTATAATTCCGTCAAAATTAACCCCTCCAAGCCCCGTTGCGGATGCTAAAGCTCCAGTACCCATAGAAGATAAAACCGTTGCGAAGCTTTGGTCTTGGTTTGATGAAATTATCGGGATTTTTCTTGTATAATTCGGTGTATCAAGATTGGCAACGTTTTTTGCCGCAATTTCAATGCGTTTTGAATGAACGGATAAACCTTCTAAACCTATATTAAAAGCATTCATTAAACCCATAATTTACTCCTTATCCGTTTGCGGAAATGTTAAGCGCACTTTTAATTTCCGTAATTGTGCTTGATAACTGTCGTACGGCAACATTATACAAAAGATAATTTTGCTGCATTAGTGCAAGTTCATCTTCCGTTGTCAGATTTTCACCGCCCGATGTTGATGAAATAGGTGCACAGCCGTATTTTTCGCATACTTTTGCTTCAAGGTTGGAAGCAGTACCGGAGTTTAAATATTGCGAAAAATCGACATCTTTTCTTTTATATCCTACCGTATGCGTGTTAACTATATTATCGCCTAATGCTTCCTGACGGGCGGATATTAAATCAAGCATTTTTTGCTGGTTGTTTATTAAATTAATCGGTATTAATCCCATTTTTTAATCCTATTGATTTATACTCATTGCACTTTGATACATTTTATTGACTGCGCTCATCAGTTTTGAACTTGCCAAAATTGAAGCGTTAATCCTTGAAATCATATAAATTTCGTTTGTTAAGTCAAAATTTGTTTTTTCAATTCCGTATTGTTTGATACAGTCGTGATTTTCAACAAGCTTCATTTCTCCTGCTTTTTCGCTTGCGGAAAAATTGTTGCCCCCCGTGTTAATAAGTCCTTCAGGATTTTGGAATTGTACAACCGGAATTGTTCCGACGTATTCACCTTTATCTCCCAATGTTTTATAACTGTATACGTCGCCGTTGCTCCTTATTTCCGTTTTTTCGGCGCTTGCATCAATTTTAATTCCCGAGCCTACCAAATCCCCGTTTTTCGTTATTAAATAGCCGTCTTTATCCGTCATAAAAGAGCCGTCTCTTGTGTATCTTATTTCGCCCGTAACGGTTGTAACGGGAATGAAGCCTGCGCCTTGAATTGCAACGTCCAGAGGATTTTTTGTTATATAGTATTCACCTTGCGAAAAATCGGTTCTTTCAACTCCGTGGACAGTTCCGTCCGCATCTATTATTTCTTCAAAACGAACGGCTTTATAACCGTTTGTGTTCATATTCGCAATATTTTGAGAAGCGTATGCCAGACGATTAAATTCGTTCGTAATGTTTGTAGAAGATTTCCTTATAATTCCCTGTAAATTAAAAGCCATAAATTTATCCTTTTACTATGGTTGAGACAGCCTTGAAATTGCATTGGACAGCTTTGAATTTTGAAGTTTAAACATATTTAAATTAGCATCAAAGCTGTTTTTATAATTTGCCATTTCAATATATTCTTTGTCTAAAGAAACGTTAGAACTTTCAACAAATCCTTGACGAACACAATTCGTCGGAACTATTGCCCCTTCTTTTGTAACTACCCCTATAGTTCCCACGGGGACATAACCTCTTTTATCGGGGTCTAAAACTCCGATTTTACCATCCAGTCCTACTTTTATATCTTCCAAATTTTTGGGTATAATTGAAAATACAACAGGTGCGCCCGTGTTGGATAAAACTTTTTGATTTTGCTGAGTTAATAAGTTGCCGTCTTTGTCCAGTTTAAATCTTCCGTCACGAGTCAGTTCTATGCTTCCGTTTTGATTTAAAACCTGAAAATATCCTTTTTCATTAAGTGCAAAATCCAAAGGATTTTTTGACATAAAAAGACGTCCCACCTGCTCGTCAGTACTGTATGACAATGCGTCAGGGCCTATATATTGAGCGAAAGATGATATAACCGCCTCTTTTTTTTGATAGCCGGCTTTATCGAAACCTATAACATTTTCTCCAAAAATTCCCATAATATCCATATCCATCTGCATTGCATTAATGGATTGGACAATTCCGTGACCGTCGAAATTTATTCCTGCTGTTAATTTCATTTTCGGATAAAACTCCTTTTTTGTAATTAACGACTTTTTGTTTTTAAAATTTATAAAAAATTCAAAAAATACTGTATATGGATTAGCTTTAATGTCTTTTTTAAAAAAGTCAACTTAATTTATTGAATTAAGTTGAAAAATAAAATATAATATCTTCTATGAATGATAAGAAAAAAAATAAAATTGAGCTTGTAAAAAAAGCTTTTGAATATAAAACTTTAAAAAAATATAAAGAAGCGATTGACATTCTCCATAAGGCTTTAAAATGTGAGGAAGACGTAAATGACGATGTTGAAATACATTCGTTTTTAGGTCAGCTTCATTTACTTTTAAATGATACGGACAGCGCATTTGAAGAATTTCAAAACGCTTTGTCGATAAACCCCGAGCATGTTTTTTCGCTTATAAATTGCTATGATATTTACTTTAATATAGGAGAAATACAAAAAGCATTCGAAATTTCTCAAAAACTGTGCGAAATTGACAGGTCTGCTTTTTCGTATTGTAAATATATCAAGGCATTGATTAAAATGAACAAAAATCAAGAGGCGCTTGAAGTTTTTAATTCTTTAAGTGAAGAAATAAAGCTTGATTCCGATTTATTATATTTAATATCTACAATTTCCGATAAAAAAAGAAAAATAGTTCTTGAACGTATTATTAAAATAGATGAATATAACGAACAAGCCAATCTTGACCTTGTAAAGATTGAATATGAAGCTAAAAATTATTCCAAAGTTATTAAATACTGCTTAAATTTAGACGACGAAAACCCGCTCGGAAATTATTATCTGGGTTTGGTTGAAGCCGAAAAAGGAAACTATTCAAAAGCGGTTAATTTTTTTACAAAAGCTATCAAGTTTGATAATGATGAGCATGATATCTATTTTGACCTTGCAAAAGCATACATTGATATCTCTTGGATTTCGGAAGCGTATAGCGCTATTAAGAAATCAATAAGTTACGCATACATCCATAACGACAATAAGAATATGGATGAAAAATATTTTATAAATGCTTGGCTTTTAATCAAACTCAACAAGACCTCTCAAGCGCTTCTTAATTTAAGTTTAATAAAAAAAGAATCGGCATTGTATAACAGCGCCCGAATTTTAGAACAAATTATTAATATAAGAAGCGTAAATTTGGCGGGTGCTAAAACAAATCTTGAAAACTTTTATAAAAAAGATAAAAATAATCTTATTTTGATTGATACTTTAGCTCTTATATATAAAGAATTGAAGCTTTATAAAAAAGCAATAGAAATGTATAACAAAGCACTGGCGATTTATCCCAAATCAATATATTACAACCTTGAAAAAATCGACTTGTTAATTGATGACAGAAATTACGAAGAAGCGCTTAAACTGATTAACAAATTAAGCGCAAGGACCGTAAACTGTCCTAGCATATATAATTCGCTTGCCAGAATTTATTACAGATTGAGTAATTACGAAGAAGCTTTGCACAATGTTAATTTATACCTTAAACTTGATAAAAACAACCCTGAAACATACTACTTTAAAGGCTTAATTTTAAATGATTTAAACAGGTATGACGAAGCTAAAAATTCTCTTTACTACGCCATTAAATTAAGACCTGATAAAGCAAAATATTACTGCCAGATGGCGAGAAGTTATTGCGGAATAAATGATTTGGAAAGCGGTCTTTTATATGCAAAAGAAGCGATTGAGCTTGATGAAAACGAAATAAGATATAAAAAGATGGCATTTGATATTGCAAGCGAAATCGGAAATAAAGAACAAATCAGAATGTATGAAAACCAATTAAAAAGAAGCGAAAAAATATTAAAAATGATAAGATAATAAAATTATCCGAACGGTTTACCGAATTGTTAATTAAAACCTATATTTGAATTATTGATTTTAATTATGATTGTAAATAAAATGGTAATATAGAAATAGGTGTTTTTATGTATCATAATAAAGTTTTAGCAATGATTTTAGCGGGCGGACAAGGTAAAAGGCTTTTTCCTTTAACGAAAGACAGAGCTAAACCCGCTGTTCCTTTCGGAGGAAGATACAGGATTATAGATTTTGTACTGAACAATTTTGTAAATTCGGGTTTTCACCAAATAAAAGTATTAACCCAGTATAAATCCGATTCTTTAAACAAGCATATTTCAAGAGGCTGGAATTTATCTTCGGCAATTGAGCAGTATATTGACCTTGTTCCGGCTCAGATGAGGACAAAGGGAAACTGGTATTTAGGTACTGCGGATGCGGTTTATCAAAATATTAATCAAATAACGGATGATAATTTTTCTTACGTTTGTGTTTTTGGGGGCGACCATATTTATAAAATGGATGTTTCTCAAATGTTTGATTATCATGTTCAAAAACAAGCAGATTTAACAATTTCCGCCAATGTTATTCCGATTGAACTTGCAGGCGAATACGGGATTATGGAAGTTGACGACAACTGGCGTTTAACGGGTTTTATCGAAAAACCGGCTCATACCCCGAAGCACATCCCCGGTGACCCTACAAAATGTCTTGCTTCAATGGGAAATTATATTTTTAACTCGGATAAGCTTGTTGAAGAGCTGAAAAAAGATGCCCAAGATTCAAACTCCTCTCATGATTTCGGAAAAAATATTATTCCGAATTACTTGAATAAAGGTTTAAAGGTTTTTGTATATAATTTTGCATCAAATGAATTTCCGGGAATAACCGATACGGAAAGAGGATATTGGAAAGATGTCGGAAACGTTGACAGTTACTGGCAGGCAAATATGGATTTACTTGCATATTCTCCGGAACTTAATTTGTATTCTTCCCAATGGCCTTTAAGAACTTATAACTATAACTTTCCTCCCGCAAAATTTATCTGGGATGAAGAAGAAAGAGTAGGCGTTGCCAAAAATTCCCTTGTTTCCGAAGGGTGTATCATATCAGGCGGTGTAATTTCAGGATGTGTATTATCTCCAAATGTCAGAATTAACAGTTACTCAAGCGTTTGCGACTCCATTTTAATGGAAAATGTTACCATTGGCAGACACAGCCAAATTAATAAAGCAATAATAGATAAAAATGTTGAAATCCCACCTTATACGGAAATCGGTTTTAACAAAGAAGAAGATTTAAAACGCGGATTTTATGTTTCGGCGGGCGGTATTACCATTGTTCCTAAAGGCGCAATAGTGGATTAGTTTTAAAAATATTTTTTTATATTATAATTTTCCTATGAAGGAAAAAGTAATAGCTGTAATCGGTCGTCCGAATGTCGGAAAATCTACTCTTGTTAATCGTATGGCAGGAAAAAGATTATCCATTGTTGATGATAAACCAAATATTA
>CANQAW010000056.1 GCA_947589525.1 Candidatus Gastranaerophilales bacterium | reverse complement strand
TCGCCTGACGGAGTATAGAATTTATATTGAAGCGAATTATCTATAATTTGGTTATTGTATACAACATAAATATCGGAACCGTTGGAATAAACTTTCAATTTTGATAAATCGCTCTGAGATTTTACGTTAAAAACCGCTCTTACAATGTTTGGATTTGCACTGAATTGAGAAATTGCAACATCGATTAAAACAGAGGAATTTTCAATTTTATATGTTCTTGAAGCGCTTTGCAGTTTTGCATTCGGAATATCAACAACCAATCTGCTCGGGTTGGTAAGGGTAAAGGTTGTAATATTATTAATTAAATTAACCGAGGTATTTGAATTAGGAATTGGAGCATAAACACTTGATTGTGAAGTATTATAACCGCCTTCTCCTTTTATTAAGACAATTCTGTCGGAATTGTCAATAATTAAATCTTTTATCTTTAAACCGTCAGCACAAAATCCGTTTTGCACAAAAAACGAACAGCAAAAAATTATTAATGCTATAAATCTTAATAAAAACAATTGTTTTCCTCTTTTAATATTTTAACATTAAGTTAAAAATAATAACTAAGTCAGATTATTGAATTTTTCTTGTGATTAATATAGTATTTAGCTATGGAATTTAAGAAAAATATTACGGCATATTTATTTTTACTACCTGCAGGAATATTTCTTGTTTTATTTTTCTTTATACCTTTTATTCAAACAATTTATTTAAGTTTTTTTGATTTTTCAAAAAGCGCTTATAATCCCGATTTTGTTCAATTTCAAAATTATATTTCGCTTATTAAATCTCCTTTGTTTTTAAAAACAATAAAAAATACTTTTTATTTTTTAATTCTCTGCGTTCCGATTTTAGTTATTTTTCCCTTATTTTTAGCAATTTTAATTAACAATATCGTAAAATTAAAAACATTCTATAAAGTTTTAATTTATCTTCCCGTCATTGTATCAACGGTCATTATAGCCATTGCCTTCAAATGGCTTTATGCTCCTTACGGATTGTTAAATTATTTTGTCCGATTGCTTGGTTTTGAGCCTGTAGGCTGGCTCACCGATACTCATTTTTCAATGATTTCGGTTGCAATCGTTACAATATTCAGAGGCATCGGATATTATATGATGATTTATTTAAGCGCATTATTATCCGTGCCCAATGAACTGTATGAAGCAATTGAAGTAGACGGAGCATCGGAATTTAAAAAACACATGGTTATAACAATCCCGCATTTAATGCCTATTATAGCTTTAGTCAGCACAATCAGCTCAATTTCGGCTCTGAAAGCATTTTCCGAAATTTACGTCATGACCAAGGGCGGTCCTTTGGATTCCACAATGACAATAGTTTATTATATTTACAAATACGCTTTTGAAAATTTGGATTTAGGGCTGGCTTCCGCAGGCTCTGTAATACTTTTATTTATAATTTTGGGATTTTCACTTTTAAATATTTTTGTTTTTGAAAGGGATAAGTATAAAATATGATAAAAAAAATTTTAAAAAGCTCGCTATCTCACCTTATAATTATTTTTATCTGTATTTTATCCGTTGTTCCTTTTCTGTGGCTTTTATCGACGGCGCTTAAAGGAAGAGCGGAAAATATATTTGCCTATCCTCCGGTTTTTATTCCAAAAGATATAACTTTGGAAAATTTTAAAGAAGTTTTAAAACTTGTTCCGATATTAAGATATATCCTGAACAGTTTAATTGTCGCAATTATGGCGGTTGTATTAAATGTTGTTTTTGCGGGATTGGCTTCTTATCCTCTTGCAAGAATGAACTTCAAAGGGAAAAAAATTATCTTTTTTGCAATACTTGCAACTATAATGGTTCCTTTTCAAACTTTGATGGTTCCTATTTACATGATAGTGCTGAAGCTAAATCTTATAGACAGTTACAGCACTTTCAGGGGATATTTGGGACTTGTTTTGCCTTTTGCGGTAAGTGCTTTTGGAATATTTTTATTAAGACAGGCATTTTTAGCCATTCCTAAAGAAATTGAAGAAAGTGCGGTTGTAGATGGCTGTAACTCTTTACAAATATTTTTTAGAATATTATTTCCTATGATTAAACCGCAGGTAGCAGTACTTGCGATATTTACATTTATTTCTTCATGGGGAGATTTCTTATGGCCCAGCATTGTATTAACAAGCGAAAAATTATACACTCTTCCCGTAGGGATAAATAATATGTCGTCTAATTTCGGAGCAGATTACAGACTTGTTGCTTCGGGGGCTATAATATCATTAGTACCGATTATAATATTTTTCCTGCTTCTTCAAAAATATTTTATAAAAGGTTCACAAGATGGTGCAATTAAGGGTTAAAGGAGGATAAAATGCTTAAAACAATCAGATACGCTACTCAAGGCACTTGTTCCAAAGAAATTTTATTGGTTCTTGAAGATAATAAAATTAAAGATATAGAATTTATGGGAGGCTGTTCGGGCAATCTTCAAGGAATAAGCAGTCTTGTTAAAGGGATGGAAATAACGGAAGTAATTGAAAAACTAAAAGGGATAAAATGCGGATATAAACCTACAAGCTGTCCCGACCAACTGGCGCAATGCCTTGTGCAATATATTGATGAAGAACAAAAAGCAAAAATTTAAGCTCAAAAAGCCTGTAATTTAATACTACAGGCTTTAAATTTCCCCAAATTCCCATTCTTCTCTCTAATTATTATCTGTTGACTCTGAAATTAATCATTGCTTTGTGATTTACTGCGATTAATTCCATAGAGTTCCAAAATTCGTTAGGATTAATTGTTTTTTCGTCTTCAAGATTAACCGTTACTTTGGTAGCGTAAAATTCATTTAATTTTTTATCGAAATCGTTTGTAATTTGCAAATTCATTTTTTTATCCCTCAGTAACTGCTTACATATATATAAAGTATATAAAAAATATAGAATTGCTTAATTTTTTATTTTTGTTACAAAACTTAATATTTTAAAAAATTTCTTCTTTTTAAGCTGTTGTCGGGTCATTAAAGATTATTTTTGTATTTTTAAAAAAGTTGGTTTCTTTTATTTCTTTATAATAATCTTTTGCAAGAATTTGCCCCTTGGAAACAAGTTGAGAATTATTTTCATTTAAAATTGCAATTAGCTCTTTTGAATTCATAAAATAGTCTTTAACTTTGATATACAGGCAATATTTTTTATACTTTTGCTTCAGTCTGGAATTTATAAATTTGACTGCGTCGGTCAAATAAATATTATAAGCAAAATCGATTGTAAAATTTATATAAAAATCAAAATTATTTTTGGTTGCAACTTCAAAATAGCCTAAAACTTTGTTTTTTTCTTCGTCAAAAAAAACATATTTATTGCAATTGTTTTTAAACTGATAGTTTTGTCTTGAAAAAAGTATTCGATTGTATGAGTTTATATTCTGATTGTAAAATTCGCAAATATTTGCTATAAGTTCATTTTTAACGGGTTTTAAAATGACCGAGCTGTTTGTATCGGGCAAATTTACTTTAAACAAATACTCATAACCGCATACTCTGAAATTTAATTCGTTTCTGAAGATATTTAACAGCTGAACATCTTTTTCATCGGCAACTACATAAAATTGTGTTGCGCCCATGGCTCTGTATCTTGCGGTAACATAATTTACGAGCTGTTTATATATAAAAGAGGTGTTTTCTTCTAAAATCAGCTTCGTGATTTTAAATCTTGTATAGCTTTTTACGTCTTTATCAAGAGTAATTGTTCCTTGAACTTTTTTATCAATTAATATGGAAAAACTCTCATTTTTAAATTTCAGGCGCAAAGGCAAAAGATGATTAATAAAACAGCTTATGCATCTTATTAAATTAAATTCCGGTTTTATGAAAATTATATTCTTAACTTCAATCATAATTATCTTTTATAGCATTTTTGATAAGCCCACGCATTGTGATTGTGTATAGATTCAAAGGCTTGAATTTCAACTTCGTAAAAACTGATTATATTATTTTCGTCCAATTTTAAAACAACATCTCTAATAACGTCCTCAACAAACTTGGGATTTTCATAAGCGCATTCCGTGACAAACTTTTCATCCTCTCTTTTTAAAAGCGGATAAATCTCGCTTGAGGCGCAAGTTTCAGCCATTTTTATCAAATCTTCAAGCCATATATGGGCATCATTATCATAACTTATTTTTAAAGTTAAAAGCGCTCTTTGATTATGTGCGCCGTATTTTGAAATTTCTTTTGAACAGGGGCAGAGGGTGGTTATGGGAACTTTTGCAATCAAATAGAACTTATAATTACAATTTTCATCCACTTCGCCTTCAAAAGCACAATCATAGCACATTGATGAGCTTAAAGAGCTTACGGGCGCTTTCTTGTTTATAAAATATTTAAAATCAAATCTTAAATATGCATCTTTGGCGTCCAGCCTGTTTTTCATATCAAAAAGAATATGTTCGATATCACTTGACAGCAAACTTTCTTTTTTATATTCGTTCAAAATTTCGATAAATCTTGACATGTGCGTGCCTCTGTAATGTGAAGGCAGGCTCACGGACATCTTTACTTTTGCATAAACCGTTTCTTCAAGAGTTTTATCTTGGTCTTGCCGTGGTTTACGCTCTATTTTAAGCGGAATTTCAACATCTTTAACTCCGACTTTTTGAATTGAAATATTCCTTAAATCTTTTTGATTTTGTATATCCTTCATGATTAATCAAAACTGTTTTTTTCAAGTGCCAACAGCAATTTAAGAGCAGCAATTCTTTGAGTTTTAGGATCTGCTTGGCGAAGCATTTCAACAGCCTTCAGCATAATCGGGTCATTATCATACCAACGATTACCCTTGCCGTGATATTGAGTTACGATTTGGTAAATTCGCTCTATAACATCTTGAGCAACATTTTCTTGCAGTTTAAGCATGAAATCTTTTGCTTGTTCTTTTTTCTCATCGGAAGATAACTTTAAAAGCTCAAGCGCTTCTCTCAAAATGGGGTCTTTATCATACCAACGTTTTCCGTAATTTTTATTTTCGCTCATAAATCCGCCTTTCTCTCTAGATAAGTATAGCAAAATTTTATTTTTTTTTAAAGCAAAATGACATAATTTTAATTCCACAAAAAAATTAAATATACCCGATTGTCTAATTTTAATTTATACTCATAATTCATACAATAATTTTAAAATTTGTATGACAGCCTAAGGAGAACAACAAAATGCAAAATCAAGAAATGATGTTTTTTACACCCCCAAAAGTAACTCTAGGTGAATTAAAAAACCTGTTTTTCCAGCTGTGCTCCAAAACCTGCAATTTAAAATGTAAATATTGTTATATTGAAAAAAATCCTTACAAAAAAGAGGAAGATTTTATAGATACCGATAAAATAAAACAAACTTTACAAACACTAAAAGGTCAAAATCTGAACTCAATTTATCTAACGGGCGGAGAACCCTTAATGCACCCTGATTTTAACCAAATTTTAAGAATGTGTCTTAAAGTTTCAAACACTACCGTTATGTCAAACGGGGTTATGATAAATGATAAAAAAGCAAGATTTTTAAAAAAAATTGACGACGAAAGCGAATTTGAAACAATTTACAGAATCAGTCTGGACTCAATTGATGAAATCGAAAACGATAACTATCGTTCACGAGGCAGTTTCAGAAAAGCGCTCTGTGCCATATTCAGTCTTTTAAAATACGAATTTAATCCCATAATCTCGGTTATCAATTACAAAAATCGTCCAAAGATTGAAATTTTTCAAGAATACAGAGAATTTTTCCTTAAAAAAGGATTTGAAATAGAAGATATAAATCTTAAAATAATTCCATATTTCAAAAAAACACAGGAAAATTCCCAAATAGAACTCGGCGAAAACATTAATTTTGAAAAATTAGACTGCTCTAACTCCAGAATAGTTTCTCAAAACGGTGTTTATTCTTGTCCCATGCTTGTAAATGATTATAGGGCAAGACTCGGAAGCTCAATAGCAGATTGCTCGAAAATCAGCTATTTGGAAAGCGAAAAATGTGCAGTTTGCGCAAAAGCAAACCAAAAAGTTCAGGTAAACGACTGGATGTAGCTATTCTTTTTGCGCAATAACTTCTATTTCAACCTTTGCACCTTTTGGCAAAATTGCTTGAACGCAAGAACGTGCAGGCTTTGAAGTAAATTTTTTTGAATATATTTCGTTAAAAAGCGAAAAATCGTTCATATCCCGAAGAAAACAAGTCGTTTTAACAACATTTTCAAACGAATAACCCGCTTGAATTAAAACGGCATCAATATTTTTTAAAACCTGATAAGTTTCTTTTTCAATTCCGCCTTCAACAAGTTTGTTTGTTAAAGGATTAATCCCGATTTGCCCTGAACAATAAAGAGTATTTCCAGATAAAATTGCTTGAGAATAGGGCCCTACGGGTTCGGGAGCATTTTTAGAATAAATTATTTTCATATATTTTCCTTTACTGTACTATTGACAAGATATTATAGCCCGAATCATTTAAAGCTTTTCGAATTTGCTCAAAATGTTCTTGATTTCTTGTTTCCATGGTAATTTTTAAATAACAATCGTTTATATCAGTACCTTCTCCGCCTTGATTGTGGCGGACTCTTATAACATTAGCGCCGTATTTTGCGATAATTGAGCTTACATCTCTCAATTGACCTGGTTTATCCAGTAATTCAATTGTTAAATTCGAAATTCTGCAAGTTTTTAAAAGCGCTCTGTTTATAACACGAGATAAAATATTAACATCTATATTTCCGCCCGACACTACGCAGGCGATGTTTTTATTTTCAAGAGGTATTTTATTAAATAAAACTCCCGCAACAGATAATGCACCCGCACCTTCGGATATCATTTTTTCATTTTCGATTAAATATAAAACCGCACTTGCAATTTCGTCTTCGGATACGGTTATTATCTCGTCAACATATTTTTTGCATAAAGCAAAGGTCAAATCCCCCGGAAGCTTAACTGCCGTTCCGTCCGCAAAAGTGTTCACCGTCTGCAGTTCCACTCTTTTATTTTGTTTAAAAGATTCATACATAGAGCCGGCATTTTGCGCCTGTACACCATAAACCTTGCAGGAAGGTTTAATTTGTTTTATTACGGAAGCTATTCCCGATATTAATCCCCCGCCTCCAATCGGAACAACAACCGCATCAATTTGAGGCATCTGCTCCAATATTTCAAGAGCTATTGTACCTTGCCCCGCAATAACATCAATATCATCAAAAGGATGAATAAAAATGCCGTTTGTCTCTTTTTGACATTCAACACATGCCCTGTAAGCATCATCATACACACCGTCAATTAATCTTATATCCGCACCGTAGCTTCTTGTGGCTTCAACTTTGGATAACGGCGCCGTTGCGGGAATGAAAATAGTTGCTTTTATTTTATTTACCTTGCTTGCAAGGGCAACACCCTGCGCATGATTTCCCGCAGAGCAGGCAATTACGCCTTTTTTCTTTTCTTCCTGAGATAATTTTGAAATTTTAAAATATGCCCCTCTAAGCTTAAAAGAACCCGTCAATTGAAGATTTTCGCTTTTTAAAAAAACTTTATTTTTAATACTCAAACTCTTGGATTCAATAAGGTTTGTTTTCCTTGCAACGGAATTTAATACATCTTTTGCTTCATAAACTTTTTGCAGTAATTCTTTTTCCAATATGCTATTCCTTTTAATTTATTATAGAATTATTATATATAATTCTTGCGCAAAATTTAAAATTTACAAGTTTTGTAATATAACAAAAAGGGGAACAATATGATACAAAAAATAAATTATACAAACCCATATTCAAATTATCATTTTAAAAAACTTGCAAATATTAATTTTAAAGGGCTTGAAAATGAAGAAACAAAGCAAGCCGAAAAAAGCGCTCAAACAATGTATGAGTATTCAATGAATGTTGCACGGCACGGAGAAAAATTATACAACGAAGTAACTTCAATGCTGGAAGCGGGCGAAGAAATAAATTTTAAAAACATTTATAAAGACGGAAAATTAAAAATAAAATACGAAACCGGACCCTCATTTAATTCAAAGCTTGTCCCCGTAAAAGTCACAAAATACGATAATTATGGAAATGCCGTTTTAGAAGCGCAAATTTTAAATTTCCACCCCGTTTACGTTAAAGAAAGTTTTGCAAATTCGAGTTCGTCAAACCTATACGAATATAGGGCGCTAAACCCTTATGAATACAGATACAAAGGAAAATCACACCCCAAAAGAGCCTATATCGGCTTAAAACGGGATGAAGACCATACAACATCCTGCTCAAAAAGATTTAGCTGGACTTATAACGACGGCTGGGAAATTGATAAAATTGAAAAAGGATATAAAAGACACGAGGATAACACAATAAGCTGTGACGAATTTTATAAATGGAGCTTTGGCGAGCTTGACAGTTTCTACAAAGATTACACAAACTCCCAAGGAAGAATTAACGCTTCGCAAACAGTTTATTTTAATTATTAAGAGGAAAAAATGAAGATAAACAGTATTAATTTTTTAAACACGCTTTCTTTTCAAAAAAATTCAAGGATTAAGAAAAAGATTAGCAAAAAACAAAAAGACAGCACTATAAATAAACAAAATACGGAAAACAAAATAAAAATTACCGCATTACCGGCCGGCGTTCTGGCGCAAATGTCCGAAATTAAAAGCCAAAGCCGTATAATTGAAACGCAGGCAAAAGATTTATCAAAAACAGCCTTAAAGCTTGAAGCAAGATTTAATAGCGAAAAACAAAAAGCGATGAGCAGTTTTAATACGGCAATGCAAAATTATAACGAAGCAATTAAATACTATCAGGATTTGAAAAATCTTCCGTTCCAATCAACAATATACAAAAACGGCAAAAAATTCAGAAGCTGTATAACAGACGTGGAAATGGGAATAAGAACTCCCGTTAAAATGGTTGAATATTATGACGACGGAAAAACAATGAAAAAAGAGGTTGAATTTGCCGAAAATGATATAAAATCCATAACACTGTATTCAAAAGACGGCTCAATCAACAGCATTTATAAATACAACACTACCGCAAAAGACGAAGCGTATGCTCAGGAAATTTACATACACCCTTCCAAAGATAAAAACGGAACATTCAGAGCTTCAAAGGTCTATAAATGGGCAGCGGGCTTTGATTACAAATGGAAAGATTTAATGCTGGACAGCATAACCATAGGATATGCCAAAAAACCGAGTTCAACGGAATATTCGCAGGAAGTTTTTGAATTTTACCAAGGCGAAATCAATAATTACAAAAAAAATTATAAAAAACAACAAGGTCTGAAAAGCATTGAAGAAATGGTTATTTGGAGCTATAAAAAACCCTTCTGGTATATTAAAAACTACAAAAAAGCACACGATATGAGAAAAATTGACGAAATATATACCTTTGAAGAAAACGGCGATATTTTTACATACGACAAAGGCTATCTGTCAAAAAGAGACAGAAAAAATACAAAATATGATGAAGAATATATGTGGCAATCGGGCAAATTAAGCTCTTGGGTTAAAAACAGCGCCTATATAGCAGAAGAAGATAATGTTTTTGAATCAACGC
>CANQAW010000055.1 GCA_947589525.1 Candidatus Gastranaerophilales bacterium | reverse complement strand
TTGCCGAATCCTATATTTAAAAAAGAGAATTGATTTAAATACCCGATAATCAATTCTCTTTTTTCTGCGTAAATTTTATATTCCCAAATTAAACCAAGCCATTTTTTCTTTCTTTTGTTACGGCGCTTGAGCGAAAGAAAGAAAGCGGTAGCCGAGGTAAAGCAAACGACTTGTGTTGAACAAGGCGATTTGCGAAACCGTACGATTGCGATGCCCGCAATCCGTTGTTGAACGACAGCGAAACTTTCGAATTGGAAATACTCTTAGGGTGCGTGGGACAAAGTTCCCCAAGAGTAAAAAAAATAACAGAGAAATAATTAAAAGAAAAAAGCACAAAAGAGATAAAGAACAGAAATATCTTGATTAAAAACCAAGATATTTTTTTATTAAAATTTAAAACGACAAGTTTTTTATATCAGCCGTTTTATAATTTATATGAAAATTAATTCTCTGAACAGTTTTAAAATATTTCAAAATAACAAATCAAGAATTTCTTTTTCACAAAATCTTTCTTTAAAAGTGCCGAACAAAGATATATTTGTGTGCTCTGCCAATCAAACAAATACTGTTAACAAATCTTGCGATATTTCGCAATTATATGATGAAGTTTGGGAAATTTTCAGAAAACAAAATCCGATTTTTGACAGTTTAAATGTTCCAAAACCAAAACTTGAAATAGTTAACACCCTCGAAGATGTAACAGAGGATGGAATTGCGTGTTATGACTTTGCATCAAATAAAATAAGTATTGATAAACAAATATTAGATTCCAATTATTATATCGGTTATTTAAAAAACACTCAAGGCACAATTCCTGAAGGCGTTTTTAGAGAATGCAAAATTGAAGAAATGAAAAATCAATTTGAAAAATTATTTCCGAGTTACAAATTTGAATGCGCAAAACTGACGCAGGAAGAAAAAATTTTATGGCTAAAAAGCACGATTGCGCATGAATTAAGGCATTGCCTTCAAAACCATCTGCTTAGTTGTATGGATGAAAAATATACTGAAGAAACAAAATCAAAAATACAAGCCCTTATTAAACTTTATCAACAACTTATTAAAGTATATAAAGCACCTTTGAATTACCTGCCCGAAGGGAAAGAAAAAACACAGCATATAATTGAATATAATAAAGCAATAATTGATTTAGAAAAAAGTATAAGAGAATATAGTTATATTTTTAATTATAAACCTTCGGTAAAAATTGGCGATAACGCACTTTTAAAATTTTCTATTGATAATGAAGACAGAAGATATTGGTCTTTAAAAAATCATCTGTTAAAATCCGCAATGTCTTACAATAACAGCAATCCTGATATTTATTATAATTCACCTCTTGAAATAGATGCTTATAACTACCAAAAAGATTTTATTTTTTCCCAAGCAAAAAATTTTAATGCAGATAGAATAGTCGCAATGGTAATGGGTTATGCTCCTATGAACGATGACAGAATTAAAAATCTTCAAAATAACGGTTTTGGCGATTTAATCGTTAAATAATAATTTTGCTTTAACAACTTTTAAATGCTAAAATTTAAAAGTATGTTATATCGAAAAATTGAAGTTGCGGAAAATTTTAATAATCAGTCGGATAATCAAGATATCTTAGATAGATTGCTTTTTTTGAGGGGAATTAAAAACGAAATTCAAAAAGAAAAATTCCTTAACCCGACAATGGCTGATTTTATCAGCCCAGATGCTTTTACAGACCTTCAAAAGGCGCTTGACAGAATAAAAAAAGCAATAGATGAAAATCAAAAAATTCTGATTTGGGGTGATTTTGATTGTGACGGAGTTACTTCAAGCGCAATTTTATATAAAACTCTAAAAGAACTAAACGCAAATATAGAGGTCTTTATCCCTGACAGATTGCTTCACGGTCACGGTTTAAATTCAAAAGAATTAATTAAATTTATCTCAAAAGATAAAGTCAAACTTGTAATAACCGTAGATTGCGGTATATCAAACATTTCAGAAATTAATTTATTAAAAAGTTTAAAAATAGATACAATTATAACGGACCACCACACAACAGACCTTGAAGCGCCCGAAGCATACGCTATTATTAACCCGAATGTCAAAGGTTCAATTAAAGAAGATTTAAGCGTTGAAGATATAACTTCCCTGACTTATAACTGCGGTGCTATAGTTGCTTATAAGTTATCCCGTGCGCTTTTAAAAGATAATACAAATGAAAATTTAAAAGATGAAATTTTAACAATTGCATCATGCGGTGCTATAGCTGACGTTGTTCCTCTGCTTGGAGAAAATAGGGCGATAGTATCCGAGGGGTTAAAACTTTTAAATCAGAAAAAAGATAAAACAAATAAAGGAATTTATAAACTTTTATCTAAAAATATTCAAGACAGGGATTTTACAAGTTATGATATAGGTTTTATCTTAGCTCCTCGAATTAACGCTGTCGGAAGATTAAACAGCGCAAAACTGGCGTTTGATTTTTTAACAACGGATAATGACCTTGAACTTGATGTTATTATACAAAAACTTGATAATTTTAACGCAATTCGCCAGTCAATCTGCAAAGAAATAAGCGATGAAATTGAATTATATATTAAAAATCACAAAGAAGAACAGGAAAACGAAGCAATTATTTTAATAAACAAAGATTGGCATATAGGAGCTATCGGAATAACGGCTTCAGGTGTTGTTGAAAAATATCAAAAACCCTGTTTTTTAATGACAATTGATGAAAATAATTTTGCACGCTGTTCAATCAGAAGCAACGAAAAAATCAACGTTTATCAAGTTTTAAAAGAAAATCAAGAGCTTTTTGAGGGCTTCGGGGGGCATAAGCTTGCGGGCGGTTGTTCTTTTGATTTAAGCAAAATTTCTTTTGAAGAAGTTAAAAAAGCTCTTTTAAAAACAATCAAAGAAACAAGCCCCTCAACCGAGCAAGATAACACCTTAAAAGCCGATATTGAGCTTAACACAGAGGATTTAAACGAAGATTTGATTAAAACAATAAATAAACTTGAGCCCTTCGGGCAAAATAACGAAATTCCACTGTGCGCAATGTTTGGAGTTGAATTTAAGGATTTTAAATTAATCGGAAAAGAAAAAAACCATCTTAAAATGAATTTTTTAAAAAACGGAATAAATCTTGATTGTATTAAATGGAAAGAAGATAATTTCTTAATCCCTAAAGATACGGTTTGTGACATTGCTTTTTATCCGAAATTAAACACTTTTAATGACAAAACTTCAATACAGCTTGAAATAGTTGATGTTTTTAGTGACTGCATTAAACAGCAACAAGAAAATCGGATTAAAATCTTTGACCACAGACTAAAAACAGGAATACTTGACACGGTTAATGATTATCTTAAAAAAGTACCCGATATAGTTGTTTATGCAAAAACGGTTGCAACGAAAGAAAAATTATCGAATTTTCAAAACATCAAAGATAAATTTATAAAAGACAACAGCAAAAAAAATGCTCTTATGTTTTTTGACTATCCGACCGGCGTTGAAGAATTTGCGCAGGTGATATCCGATATTAAACCCCAAAAAATCCATTTTATGAACACGCAGATTGATGAAAATCTTGAAAATTATATAAAACAAATTAATGGAATGATTAAATACTGCTCAAATAAATTAAACGGCGAAATTGACTTAGAAAGGCTATCTTGCGCTCTTGGGATGAGTGTTCAATTTGTTCAAATTGCGCTTGAAATTATGGAAAATTTATCAACAATAGAAATAATAAAAGAAAACAAAATCAAGTATTTAAAACCATTTAACTACGAAGAATTTAAGAATAATTCAATGTTTGAAATTTTGAAAGAAGAATTTGAAGAAATTATTTCTTACAAAAAAAACCTGTTAAACTGTGATATAGAAGAAATTGAGCAGATTATACTTCAAAACTAATATATTTAATTGAAATAAAAATACAAAATATTGGATTATAAGCAGAAATTATGCTATAAATAAAATAAACAGGGGAGTTTAATGAGCGAAGGAACAAGCCTTACAAAAGAAGTTGATTTTAACAACATTTCAAAAGTTGCAAATGTTGAAGTGACACTTTGCGCAGAATTAGGAAAAGCACGTGTAACATTAAAAGATGCAATAGAGTGCGATGAAGGTTCTGTTATAATGCTCGATAAAACAAACGAAGAACCCATTGATGTCTATGTTGACGATATTTTAATTGCAAAAGCTCAAATTGTTGCGCTTGAAGATAATTACGGAATAAAGATAGTAGAAATTGTAGAAAATAAAGATATAGAGCAAAATGGCTAAATTAACAAGATATGAAAGAAACATAGGACTTGAAGGAATTACGATTGAAAATCAGGAAAAACTGTTTAATTCAAAAGTAATTGTAATGGGCGCAGGCGGATTAGGCTCCGGAGTAATTGCCAATTTGTCCGCATTGGGTGTAGGACAGATTAAAATAATTGACGACAAAGTTCTTAATGAAAAAGACTTAAACACTCACTTAATTCATAAATACAGAAACATAGGCAGAGCAAAAGTAATGTCTGCTAAAGATTGGATAGGAGAATTTAACAGTGATGTCAGAGTTGAGCTGGAAAAGATTAAACTTAACGAGCTTAATTATTTTGGAGTTATCAGCGATTACGATATTATAGTTGATTGCTTTAATTCTTTTGAAACAAAATATATTTTAAATGAAATCGCCCTAAGACATAATAAAATTCTTGTTCATGGCGCTGCACAAGGCTTTATAGGGCAAGTTACAACGATTGTTCCGTCTAAAAGCGCTTGTCTTGCCTGCATTAATCAAAAATCTTCCGTTTTGGGAGTGGATAATTCTCAATCAATTTCTCCGATTGACGGCGTTATTTCTTCAATTCAAGCAAACGAAGTTCTAAAAGCAATAATAGGAGGAGAACTTTTAACAAATAAAATGCTGATTTTTGACGGATACAAAAGCCGATTTTCTACTTTAGATTATTGCAAAGACCCAAATTGCAGTGCTTGCAAGGATTATGCGAATGTATAAATATAAATACAGCATGAGAATGATAAAAATGTTATTGTTTTGCATTATTATGCTGGCAATTTCAACAATGATTTTAAACGAGCAAGAATTAGAAAACAGATTATCGCAAGAAAACATAAACATGATATCGGAAAAAATTGAGCAGGAAAATGAATTAAAAGAAATCGAAAAAGAAAGAAACGAAGAAGAAGGAAAAGAGATTTTGGCAAGACAAGAACAGCCTGTTCAAGAACAAACCCCGCAACAAGTACAACAAACCGCACCACCGGCGAGCGTGAATATAGAACTTCCTTCGACAAAAAATATGTCGGAAGAAGAATTGCGGGAAGAAGTTGAATTTTATTTGGGCAGAGGAGCTGCAACCGCCGAAGTCGGAGACATTGAAGGTTCAATAGATTTTTACAAACAAGCATATTTGCTTAAACCCTCACTGGATGCCTTAATTGCAATCGGAGAACTTTCAATGAGCATAGGAAGCATAGAACCTTTAAAAAGTCTGGTGAATTATCATATAGGAATTAACCCCAATGATAAAAGCAATTTGGGAAAATATTTAGACTATATTAAACAAAAAGAAAGACACCTTTAGGAAATTTTAAAATATTCAAGTATTATTTTTTCAATATATTCGCAAGCTCTCCCGTCGCCATAAGGGTTAATTGATTTGGACATTTTGTCATATTCCTGATTACTGTCAAGCAAAAGGCTGACTTCTTTTACAATATTTTCTTTGTTTGTCCCCGCAAGTTTAACACCGCCAAATTCAATCGCTTCGGGGCGTTCTGTTTCATCTCTCAAAACTAAAACAGGAATACCCAGTGCGGGCGCTTCTTCTTGAATGCCTCCCGAATCAGTCAAAATTATATGAGATTTTTTCATTAAATTACAAAAGGGAACATAATCCAAAGGTTCAATTAATTTAACTCTTTCAATATTTTCCAGTATGGGTCTTGCCGTATTTTGAACATTAGGATTTAAATGCATGGGATAAACAACTTGAATATCATCATATTTTTCAACTAAATCTTTTATGGCAAGACAGATATTTTCAAGCGGTTTTCCGAAATTTTCCCGCCTGTGCGAAGTAAGTAAGATTGTTTTTAAATCAGATTTTAAACCTATAAAATCCAAAGATGTTTTTTTATTTTTTACGACATATAAAAGAGCATCTATTACGGTGTTTCCTGTTTTATAAATACCTTTTTTGCTGTTTAATTTAAGGTTATTTACGGCTCTGTCGGTCGGAGCAAACATTAAATCAGAAATTTCATCAACTATAACTCTGTTTAATTCTTCGGGAAAAGGATAATCCTTATCAAAAGTACGAAGTCCCGCCTCAACATGACCTATTTTAATTCTTGAATAAAAAGCACTTATTGCACTCATTGAAGCTGTTGTAGTATCGCCGTGAACCAAAACAAGGTCTGGTGTTTCTTTATCAAAAACTTCTTTTGTTTTTAAGATTATTTCGCTTGAAAGATTCCACAAATCCTGATTAGGCTTCATTAAATTTAAATCGTAATCCGGAGTAATTTCAAATAAATCCAAAACGCTATCCAGCATTTGGCGATGCTGAGCCGTTACTATTGTTATAATTTTAAAATTAGGGTTTTCTTTTAACTTTTTAACCAAAGGACACATCTTAATCGCTTCGGGACGTGTTCCAAAAACAAGGGCTATTTTTAACTTTTTATCCATGATAATCTAATTTTACTTTGATAAAAGTTTTTTATCAATAATAAAAAACCCGAATTTAAAAAGAGCCTGCGTGATGCAGGCTCAATAAAACTTTAGTTATATTATGCAAATGTTTTGAATGTACTTTCAACGTTATTTTTCAAAACTTCTTTAACCGAGTCCATTTCGGTCTTAAGAGCATTTTCTTCGGTATCCAATTGTTTCAATTTTAATTCTAATCTTTGGTCTTGTTCTTGAAGAAGTTCCGTCTTAGCATTTAAATCCGCAAGAGTTTTTTCATAAGTTGTTTTTTCAAATTCATAATCATTATAAGCATCATTGTAAGCATTTTCATCGTATGTTTGTTCGCAACTTAAGCTAAATGTTCTGTTATTTAAATTTTCGGGATAATCTTCGTTTCCTTCAATGGTAATTGAACTGTATCTTCCGCTTGAAGAAGTTTCCAAGAAGCCTTTAACTTGCGTTGAAGTTTCTTTTGTGTATGTATAAGCGTATTCCGGATTAATTGAAGCATTTATATCGCCGTTTTTCATTGTGTCTAATTCTGTTTGCGTTAAGAAGTGGTTTACACCGTTTGCATCCTGATAAAAATATGCGATATCGGCATCTTCTTTAACGGATTCATTATATCCTTTTAAATCCGATTTTTTAGACTCATCAAGTTTGTAAATTTGATTTGTATTTACTAATAAAGAGCCGTTATCACCCTTATACGCATCTTCATTTGACGAATCGTAAGTTAAATTTGCAGAGCCGGTTGAGCTTGTAAGAGTGAAATTATATTTTGTTCCGTCATTAGTAGTGTGTTGTAACTTATAAGCGGTATTAGTTGCTGCTAGTTGACTTGTTTTTGTCGACAATGTGATTAAATATTCACCTTCCGCAGCATAAGTTTTTACAACATTTGTTATGGTGTAATCTTCAGAAGCATAAGTATCGGAAGAATTATCCAATTTGTATACTGTTTTATAATAATCAGAAGTAGAAGGAGGTGTAGGAACATTTAAATCCATCATCTCATTATATAGATTAGCACTTTCATTCGACAAAGCTGTTCTTTGTTGGTTAACTTGTTGACCTTGGTATTCAACGTTACTTTTTCTTGCTGTTAAACCCAGAAACCTTGCCTGACTTGCTGCCATACCCATAATTGTCATTGCCTCCATTGTTTTAACACTAATATTTACGGTAATTTTTAATGTTTCTTTAGTATTTTTCAATCATTTTTTACAAAAGTTAACAAAAATATCAAGTCGTAACAAGTTAAAACGGCTTGCAAATACAAGCCGCTAAACATAAGCATATAATATCCGCTACAGCACAAGGAAATTTAAACGGGATAATATTATGATTTTTTTGTTTGGTTTGCGTTATTTTGCATTTTTTCTTTTGTGCCTTTTGCTACGCTGTCTGTAGTTTGTTTGCTTTGACTGCTTTTTTGTTTTGCCTTTTCACCGTTTGTGTGTTCTTTTGTTTCGTTTGTTTTTTCTTTTGTGTTGTTTTTGTTTTCGTGTTGCATAATTAATCTCCTTTCGTAAGGATTATATATTCAGATATGCAAAAATGTATTGGAAAAAGGTATAGTTAATTTGATTAATTCTTTTTTTGGTACTTTTATTCTTTTCTTTGATTGGGTTTTTTATTGTGTATAAAAAAATATCTTGATTTTTAATCAAGATATTTTAATTGTTATTTTTAAACCCGATTTTGGAAGGTTTTGTTCTATCCATTAGCAAATTAATAGCTTCGTTGATTTTGTCTATTTCACAATTTGTATCATTTGCGTATTGAATGAAATATTTTTTTAATTCAGCAATTTGTTCTTTTAGGTCATTATGTTCAAGAGCTAATCTTCTCATTTTGACAAAAGTATCCATAATTTGAATATTTATTTGAATAGCTTTTTCTGAATGTAAAACAGAAGATAACATTGCAACACCTTGTTCGGTGAAGACATAGGGAAGATATTTTCTTATGTCATTTTTAAAGGTGCCAAATTGGTACCTTAAATTTGTCCATTCTTCTTTTGTTAATTGAAACATAAAATGCGAAGGAAATCTTTGAATATTCCTTTTAACTGCTCTATTTAATGTTTTTGTTTCAACTCCGTATAACATTGCAAGGTCGGAATCAAATGCGTTAGCCAGAGTGAAGCCACGTCCGATGAGGACGGGGCGTAACTGTTGAATTGCGACGTAGGATAATCGAGGCAGTGAACTTTTAGCGTAAGCAAAAGTGAACGAAGCCGAGATACCCACAGGAGCATTACTTTCCGACCTCTGATTGTATAAATTAAATTCTTAATTTCCGCAACTTCATTCACAAAAGTGATTGTATCATAAAGACAAGTAATATTGCATAAAAAAATATCTTGATTTTTAATCAAGATATTTTTTGTTCTTTATCTCTTTTGTACTTTTTCTTTTATTTATTTTTTTGTTCATTTTTCTTTGCTCCTGAGGGACTTCGTCCCACGTCGCAATCGTACGGTTTCGCAAATCGCCTTGTTCAACACAAGTCGTTTGCTTCACCTCGGCTACCGCTTTCTTTCTTTCACTCATACGCCGTAACGCAAAGAATGCGCGAAGCCGGTGCGATAGAGGTTGCGTTGAGCAAGCTCTAAGCACTACGATAGCGATACCCACATTTCCTTAATGAGCCTTTGGCGAATTTAGGAAATGGAAATACCCTTGGGGTGCGTAGAAATCTTTGATTTTACAGGAGCAAAAGAAAAATGAACAGAAAAGAAAGAAAAAAAATGGCTTGGTTTAATTCAAAAATACAAAATTAAATACTATTTATGTTATTTACCCATATTCAATCAAGCCTTTATTTCTTTTCTTTTTTGGTACTTTTATTCTTTTCTTTGATTGGCGCTTGAACAAAAAGCGCAAAGCCA
>CANQAW010000054.1 GCA_947589525.1 Candidatus Gastranaerophilales bacterium | reverse complement strand
GTTTTTGAATGAAGTCATTTCTCGCAAAGAATTAGATTATTTTTATTACACGTTAAGTAATTTACCAAATAAAAAACAGAGAGACAAATCTTTGGATTCGGATGTGCATATTCCCGTTATATTGTCGTCTGATGATAACTACAGCCGTTTCATAGCAACAACCGGTGCCAGCGTATTATATAATACGCATTCCTTTATTGATTTTTATATTCTAAGTGAAGGAATTTCTCAAAACAGTAAAAACAAGATTGAAAGCGCGTTTAGAAATATAACGGATAAATTTTCAATTAATTTTATTGAATGCGATTCAAAGAAAAATTTTTCGGATATAAAACTGCCTGACGAATATCATGTTTCTTTAAGTACTTGTAATCGTCTGTTATTTCCCGTTATAGCTCCGCACATCCATAGGGCAATTTATCTTGATGTAGATTTGATATTGATGGGCGATATTAAAGAGCTTTGGGATGAAGATTTGGACGGACATGTGATTGCTGCCGTGCCGTTGCTTGTAGATAGATTATCAACAATAGATTACTTGAAGCAGTCAGCAAAAATTGACACAAAAGAGAATTATCCGTATTTTAATTCCGGAGTAATGCTGATTGATTATGACAAATGGCGTGAAATACTCGGTTCTAATGAAAATATTGTTAATTATCTCATTAAGTTATCAGCCGAATTAAGTTTAAAAATGACTCCGGATGAATTGATTTTAAATAAGTTTGCATACTCACACGGCGGATATAAAGTTTTAAATCATAAATATAATGTTAATCCGTATTATAGTTATTTATACCTGAAAAAGAAAAAAAATCTCAGCCCATACGAAAAAGACACATTGGAACAGTATATAAAAAACATTGAAGTTAACCATTATGAAGAAATGATACCTCTTAACGGAGAACCTTTAATAAGACATTTTTATTCTCATAATAAACCTTGGTCTCATATCAGACAGGATAATTTTATTCTTCCCGTAATACCTCACTTCAAAGATTTTTGGTTTTATGCAAAATTAACTCCGTTTTACGAAGAGCTAAAAAATGAGTTTATTTATGCAAGAATGTCTGAATTATGCTAAAAATAAGAAATTATGAAACAAATTGTAACAGGAAAAATAGAACAAGAAGTTTTATCTAAGATTAATGCTTATAAATTTGACGAGTTCAAACTGTGTATGAACGGTTGTGAAAAAGAATTTTTAACACCGTTATTTCGGATAAAAAGACTCCAGAAATATTTAGAACTCGGCTCGTTCTTTGCGGTATCAAGCTTAGATATTTTAAATACTCATAAAAATAACGGCAATGGCGGAAAATTATATTCAATAGATACGGCAGAAACTTTCGCCGATAAAAAAGTCGGATATATTGTTGACAATTTCCCTGAATTTAAAGAAAATTGGAAATTGCACAAAAAGGCCCGTTCATACAAAGTTATGAAAGAAGTATCCCGTGGGGGGGGGGGGCTAGATGGAATTTACAATTATTTCCCGATAGCAGATATAAACTAAATTATACAATTCAACATATTAAAGATGCGGATTTTCGATTTTTCCCGCTTAAAATCGATTTTAAGTTTTTAGAATTCGGCTGACGATGTTATAAGCGCAAATTATGCTGTTAAATACATCATATAGCGCGATATTGTCAAACTGACCCAATTTAAAAATTTTGAGATGTTTAAGAAGGAATTAACAGATGGAAAATAAAAAACCGCTTATTTCATTTATATTACCAAATTACAATAATCAGCATGTTATAGATTTATTTTTTGAAAAATTTTTGGAAAATAATACTTACGATAATTATGAATTTATCGTTTGCGATGATGGTTCCGAAGATGACGGTCTGCAATTTTTATATAAATGGCAAAAATCCGGAAAAATAAAAAATATGCAAATTATTGCCGAACCGCATAAAGGCATTATTAATGCGCTAAATAAATGCTTATATGCTTCAAAAGGCGAATTTATAATAAGATGCGACGGTGATGCTACGATTGAAACCAAAAGTTTTATTGAAAAATTCCTGAATTTTTATTATATCAATCCTGAAAAAATTGGCGTTATAACAAGCAAAGTTATTACCGACGGCGGAATAGTTCATGCAATAGGAAGAAATATAATCTCGCCTGACGGACTGCATGACAGAGGAAAAATCATTCGTGAAAAACGCGGTCAAAGAATTTGGGATTGTTACTCCGACCCCGATCCTATGCTGTGTAAATATATAAATACTCCTGCGGAAATAGATTCGGCTTTGGGAGTTTTTACATTTTGCGATAGAGAAACTGCACTTAAAGTCGGAGGATTTGATAAGAATTATCCGCTTTGGCTTGAAGATGACGATTTTTATTTATCCTTCAGACTACACGGTAAAAAGTGCTTTTATTTGCCTGAAATAGAAGTTTGCCACAGATTTTCTCTCAGAGGCAACAGAAATCCCGCTTTATGGTCTAAAAATAAAAAAACTTTCTTGCGTCTATATTCAAAAATACATAAAGATAACATAATTATATACAGTTTTTTCGGTATCCCGATATTAAAAATAAAACAACTGGATAATTATAAGAAATATTATATATTTAATATTCAATTTTATTCAAAAAAACATCAAAACTGGAGAACTGAAATATTAAAGCACGATTATAAATATATGAGCGAGAAATGGGGCTTTGATATTTTAAATCCCGATATGAAACAAATAAAAGAAAAATACAAAGGAACGGAAATTTTATGGAATTATAATTCATCAATGAAAGAGGAAGGTGAAAAAATATTAGAAAAGTATGAAAAAGAAAATAAATTAAAAGTGCAAAAAATATGCGTATTGACCGCATATCATAAACCTTATTGGATACCAAACACATCGATTTATATGCCGATTTTTCTGGGAAAGGCTTTAGGATTGGAAAAGTCAAAAGACGGTTGTATAAGTCAAAATGACTATGATTTTATGTCACGATTGATGATTGGTGATGATACCGGAAAAAATATATCAAACTTAAATCGTTGCTTTAATGAAACAACCGCTATATATTGGGCAATGCATAATCTTGAAAAATTGGATTATCCTGAATATATCGGACTGGCTCACTATCGTCGGCATTTTATTTTTAATTTTAATGATGAAATAAAAACAAAGGACAATTGGTTAACGAACAGCCCTTTTTATGCTTTCGATAATAAAGACTACAATTACATTAAAGCTGTTGATATAGGCTCGAACGTTTTAAAAGAGGATGTGGCGGTTCCTTATTTGTATGATTTAAAAAACATAAATCCCGACTACACCAGTCCCAAGGATAATTATACGGCATTGGGTAATAAATCCGTATATTACGAAACAATGAAACAGATAATAGAAAGCGATTTTCCCGAATATTTTGAAGCATTCAAAAAATTTGACCGAGGAACTTGTATTTATCTGTGTAACATGTTCATTATGAAAAGGGATTTATTTTTGCAATATTGTAATTTTCTTTTCAGCATATTGTTTAAAATTAACAGTCGTATTAATTCAAAAAATATGCCTGTAAAACAAAAACGCAGCCCTGCTTTCTTGTCTGAATTTTTATTAACAATATTTTTATTTAAGCAGATTGCAGACAACAAAATTACCGTAAAGGAAATGTTTGTTTCGTATTTGAGAGATGGTATATTTCCCCCAATTGGTAATGCTAAGAAAAAGAATACATTAATACAAAACATTTTCTCCGTAAAAAATACTTTCGGAGCATACGGTAATCCGTATAAAGTTGTTACGGTTTTAGGAATAAAGTTTAAATTCCAAAGAAAATAAAACCAAAAAATACAAAATAGTTTAAACGCACAAATGTGCAAATGCTTTTAAAAGTTTGCTAATTGCGTAAATTAAACTTTAAATTATTGTTTTATTTTTCAGATATGTAAATGTAAAATAATTTACGGACAAAATAAAAACTATAAAAAAATAATTGATTGTTTTATAATTTATACATCAGGAGTTTGAATGTTAAGTTTTAATTCCATAACAAAAACAATTACGCAGAACAGATTTTTTGTAAACTACTCCCGCATGTGGCGCTATGTCAGACCCGTATGGTTTAGAGCGTTGTGCTCGATGCTTATATGTATTCCGATAGGTTCGCTGGATGCCGTTATCGCACTTGCGCTAAAACCTTATATGGATTTGGTTATGGTTGAAAAATCCATTAACTCTCCTTGGTACATTCCTTTGGGAATTGTTGCTTTTACCTGCATACAAGGTTTATTGAAGTATCTTTCTTCTTATCTTTCAACATGGGTCGGCGGAAGAATTACAAACGGTTTAAAATATGACATGTTTAAAAAACTTCTGACTCTGCCTACATCCTTTTTTGATAAGCGAAAATCGGGAGACATTGTTTTTCAATTTAATAATCAGGCGGATATTGCATGCAACGGCTTGCTTGATAATTTAAGCGTTTTTGTTCAAAGGTTTTTTTCTTCGATTTCTCTTACTGCGGTTCTTTTCTATAATTCATGGCAATTAGCTCTTATTGCCGTAGTGGTTTTAGGCTGTGCGTTTGCCCCTGTTGCAAAAATTCAAAGCAGGATTAAATCCGTAATGCAAAAAACGATTTTTGCGGACGCAAGTATTATTACCGAATATAATGAAGTTTTTAACGGCAATAAAACCGTTACTTCATATAATCTTGCAGACTATGAAATTAATAAATTTTCCGGCATTTTAAAGAATATTTTTAATTTAAGAATAAAAATGGTTCAAAAAACCCAGTGGCTTTCTCCGATGATGCATGTTATCGTTTCAATCGGTATTGCGCTTGCAATCGGTTACGGTTCGCATTTAATCATGACGGGAAAAATTACATCGGGTAATTTTGTTTCCTTTATTACTGCATTGATTTTGCTGTACACTCCCGTTAAAAACATAGGCAACAACTTAAATGCGGTTCAATTTTCTTTCTTTTCCATTGAAAAAATATTCGCCGTACTTGAAATGACGCCTGAAATAAAGGATTGCGAAAATGCTAAAATATTAGACAGAAATCATTCGACAATAGAGTTTAAAGATGTTTGTTTTGAATATAAACCCAATGTTCCCGTTTTGAAAAATATAAATTTAAAAATAAAGAGAGGACAAACAGTAGCATTTGTCGGTAATTCGGGCGGCGGAAAAACCACCATGGTTAACCTTTTGCCGAGATTTTACGATGTAAAATCGGGTTCGATTGAAATTGACGGAGTGGACATAAGAAACTATACCTTGGAGTCTTTGAGAGATAATATTGCCGTGGTTTTTCAGGATAATTTTTTGTTTTCGGGAACAATCAAAGAAAATATTCTTTTGGGAAACAGAAACTCATCTGAGGAAGAGATATCCAAGGCTGTTAAAATGGCATATCTTGATGATTTTGTTAATTCGCTTAAACTCGGATTGGATACTCAAATAGGAGAGAGAGGAATTTTATTGTCCGGCGGTCAAAAACAAAGAGTTGCAATTGCAAGAGCGTTTTTAAAAAATGCTCCCGTTATAATACTTGATGAAGCAACAAGCGCTCTTGACAATAAAGCGGAAGCCGTTGTTCAAAAAGCAATTGATAATTTGATGGCAGATAAGACCGTTTTTGTTATTGCACATCGTTTATCCACAATTCAAAATGCCGACAAAATCATTGTAATCAATCAGGGTCAAATTGTCGAAAGCGGTACGCATGAACAATTATTATCAATTGAAAACGGGCAGTATAAAATGCTTTATGAAATGCAGTTTAAAAAGCAGGAAGTAAACGTATAAGCTGTGTCTTATTTTGTTTTTCGCTGTATTTTTCGCAATTAAGATTTAATTTTACGTTATAATTTATTCATGGATAAACTTGTTAAATTAAAAGATTACATAAAAAATCTTAATTCGGTCGCCGTTGCCTTTTCGGCGGGTGTTGATTCGACTTTTTTACTCAAGACGGCACATGAAGTTTTAAATGATAATGTAATTGCGCTTAGCGCAAATTCTCCCTTATTTCCCAAAAGAGAGTTAATTTTAGCACGGGATTTTTGTAAAAAAAATAACATAAGGCATATAATTGTTGATTTTGATATTGAAGACATAAAGCATAATCCGCTAAATCGCTGTTATATTTGTAAAAAAAGAATATTTTCGAAATTTCTTAAGCTTGCACAAGAAAATAAAATTCAATATGTTCTTGAAGGAACAAATTTTGATGATATTAATGATTTTCGCCCCGGACTGCAAGCAATTCGTGAACTCGGGATAAAAAGCCCCCTGCTTGAAATCGGTTTTACCAAAGACGAAATTCGTCTTATTTCAAATAATCAAAAATCTTCTTTTGCCTGCCTTGCTTCACGCTTTGAATACGGTCAGGAAATTACAAAAGAAATGCTCGAAGCGGTCGAAAAAGCTGAAGACATTTTGTACAATGCGCACTTTAAGCAATTTCGGGTGCGTGTTCATTCAAAAATTGCAAGAATTGAGGTTTTAAGTGAAGATTTCAACAAGCTGATTGAACTGAATTTATATTCTCGCTTCAAAAAGCTTGGTTTTGATTATGTAACCATGGATTTAAAAGGCTACAGAACGGGGAGTATGAATGAAGCTAAAAAGCTTGAATAATCGTATATTATTGGCATATTTGAGCGCATTTCTTTGTGCAATTTTATTTGCAGTGTGCATTCCTTTTGCCAAGCTTTTAAATCAACACATTCCATCTTTGCTTATGGGCGCACTTCTTTACTTTGGTGCGGGAGTCGGATTATTAATCACATTTATCGTCAAGCGTACAAGAACAGATTTGATACCGGCCAAAAAAGACCTTCCCTATATCTGCGCAATGGTTATATTTGATATCAGCGCAATTACTCTTCTGATGTACGGAATTTTAAAAACAACGGGCGCTAACGCTTCGCTTTTGGGAAATTTTGAACTTGTTGCAACTTCGCTTATCGCATACGGTTTTTTTGGCGAAAAAATATCTAAAAATTTTTTTATTGCGATTATACTAATTACCGTGGCAAGTATTATACTTTCATTTGAAAAACAGGGAGCTTTTATTTTTAATTCGGGTTCGCTTTTGGTCTTGTTGTCGTGTATTTGCTGGGGTTTTGAAAACAACTGTACATGCAAATTAAGTTTAAAAGACACAAGAGCAATAACTCTTATAAAAGGCATATTTTCAGGACTTTTCGGATTATTATGTTCGTTTTTTATGTCCGTTGATTTTCCCCGTTTAAAATGGGTCTTGGCTGTGCTTGTTTTGGGTTTTATATCGTACGGATTAAGCGTGTGCCTTTATATATACGCTCAGAGATTTTTGGGTGCGGTTAAAACCGCTGCCGTATATTCAACCGCACCTTTTTTCGGTGTTATTTTTTCTCTTGTATTGCTTCGTGAAAAACCTTTAATTCAATTCTACATAGCGCTTTTTATAATGTTCATTGCGGTAATTTTAGCCGTAAGAGATGCTCATAATTCTTAAAATCGGATTGGAATAAGGTCTTTTTCCCGCACCGTATCCTGTTTTTTCAATTATAAATTCATTCGGAAGTTTTTCTGCCGTATAAAGCGAAGCAACAATTGCAATACCTGTCGGAGTAACCATTTCGCCATTGTTTTCGGATATATTCATAGGAATTTTGTATGATGAAGCTATTTCCAAAACGGCAGGCACGGGTACGGGAATTTTGCCGTGTGCGCATTGTACAAATCCTTGACCGTCCGTTAATGTTGAAAAATAAACTTTTTCGGGCGCTAAATCATCAAACAAAACCGCAAAGCTCAATATATCGACAATTGAATCAATTGCACCGACTTCATGAAAATGCACTTCATCTATATTTTTGCCATGCACTTTTGCTTCGGCTTGCGCAACTATTGTGAAAATTTTCTTGGTATGGGTTTTGGCGCTTTGCGTTGTATCCGCCCTGTCGATAATTTCATTTATATCTTCAAGATTTCTGTGTTTATGATGATGGCTCTCACGTTCATTGTTTTTTAGTATAACGTTAAAATCCGTTGCGCTGAGCGAGTTTACGGTTTTTTTAGAAATGATGTATTGAAATTCGTCATTAAGATTGATTGAACTCAAAGCTTTTTTAAGTTTTTCCCTGCTTGCTCCCAAATCCAGAAGCGCACCTATGGACATATCCCCCGAAATTCCTGATTTGCATTCAAAATATAAACCGGACATTATTTACCCTCTATTTTTCTGTTAATTTGATTTGCGCTATATCCTGCGCTAAAGCCGTTATCAATATTTACCACCGTCATTCCTTCCGCACAGGAGTTTAACATGGTTAAAAGAGCGCTTAATCCTTTAAAAGAAGCTCCGTATCCAATTGATGTCGGAACAGCAATAACGGGAATGTCCACAAGTCCCGTGATTATTCCTGCAAGCGCACCTTCCATACCCGCTGCAACAATAATAACATTTGCTTTTGCTATTTCGTCTATTTTGTCAAAAAGTCTGTGGATGCCTGCAATTCCGATATCAAAGTATTTTGTAACATTGCTTCCGTAAAACTCTGCTGTCTCGCTTGCCTCTTGTGCAACAGGGATGTCTCCCGTTCCGCCCGTGCATATTGCAATATTTCCGACTTTTTCAACCTCTTTACTAATAAGCGTTAAAATTCGGGCTTGCTCATTGTATTTAATTTTCGGAAATTCCTTTTTAAGAATATTATACTGTTCTTTTGAAGCTCTTGTCCCTATAACATTTTGATTGTTTACATTAAAAGTTTTAAAAATTTCTATAAGCTCTCGGTCTTTTTTGCATTCGCAATAAACGGCTTCACTGTAGCCCTTTCTCTTTTGGCGTTCTATATCAAGTTTTGCAAAATCCAAATCAATGTATTTGTTATTCAAGTTTTTTCCTTTTTATTTATACCTGCGGGTTTTCTATGTCATCTTTCAGCTTATATTCAACAGGTTTTTGCGTAAAATCAAGTGTTAAATCTCTTGCTTCATTTTTGATGATTTCTCTGGCTTTTGCGTATTGTCGTGAAATTTTTCCGAATGTTTTTGCAAGCTCGGGCAGTTTTTGCCTGTCAAAGAGTAAAATTATTGCAATTAGTATTAATACGATTTCACTTATTCCGAGAGACATTTTATATTATTTTTTGTTCATTTACCGAGTATATTTTAATTGCACCCTTGTGGCAGAATTTACTGCATTTTGCGCAGCCGATACATTTTTGAGTGTTTATAATTATTCTACCATTAATTTCTGAAATTGCACTTTTAGGACAAATGTTACAACATGCACCGCACTTATCGCATTTTTGCTCATCTGTAACAGCTATTGCAATTCTTGTTTTTTGTTTTTCTTCGACGGAAATTTTCCTGATAGCTCCGGATGGGCAGATGTTTGAACATTCGTTGCAGTTGTATTCGCAATATCCTTTGCCTTTTGAATAGTCAATACGGACTGCGGGATAATCTTTGTCCGATTTTGTGAGTATCCCGTTGGGGCAATTATTTATACATAAATTGCAATTTAGACATTTATTTGCCATACGAGCGGTATTTTGTGCACCTGCGGGAAGAATTATATTTTGAACTTTTTTTGCAAAATTTTTCCCGATTTCAACCCCTGCTTTTATAGCTCCCCCTAAAACCGCAAGAGTTGATGCGGTGATTATAAAATCTCTGCGTTTTAAACTAAATTTTACAGGTTGAGCACCGAATTTCATTGCGCCTTTGGGGCACACATTGAGGCATTTAAGACATTTTACGCATGTTTCATTATCAACAAATTTTTCTTTGTGGTTGATGCATCCTGAAGGGCATGATTTTGCACAAAGTCCGCAAGAAACGCAATTCTCTTTATCAATATAAATTTTATTTAATGAAATTTTTGAAATAAGTCCTAAAACAGCACCCACGGGACAAATATTTGTACAAAAATAACGATTTTTGAAAAATACCAATCCCAAAACC
>CANQAW010000053.1 GCA_947589525.1 Candidatus Gastranaerophilales bacterium | reverse complement strand
TGATGTTAACACTTTGAGGTTAAACTACACAAATGCGCCCTGCGCAACAATCAAAGAAGGAATTAAGCGCCTTTCTTTGGCATTAGAAGAAATTTAGTTAAAAAGGAATAAAAAATGCAAGTTTCACACGAATGGTTAAATGAGTTTGTTGATTTAACGGGAATTGACCCCTCACATGTTGCACACAGTCTTACTATGTCGGGGCTGGAAGTTGAAGATATCGAATATAAAAAACCCGCTTTTACAAATATTGTAAGTGCAAAAATTATAAAAATCGATAATCACCCAAACGCCGATAAACTTCATTTGGTTACCGTTGACTTAGGAGCAGTACAAAAAACGGTTGTCTGCGGTGCTCAAAATATTGAAGCCGGTCAAATTATTCCTTATGCAAGCGTAGGTTCTAAAGTATTAGACAGAAAAACAGGCGAACAATTTGAACTGACTCCCGCCGTTATAAGAGGGGTTGAATCTCAAGGGATGTTATGCTCTCAAGATGAACTTGGTCTTTCAAAACTTCAGGAAGAAGACGGTATTTTAATTTTAAATAAACTGTTAAATAAAGAAATAGAACTAAATCAACCGTTAGAAAAAATCTTAAATATAACGGATGAAATAATCTATCATACCGCACCGACCGCTAATCGTGGCGATGAGATGTCTGTTTTAGGGATTGCAAGGGAATTAAGCGCATTATTTAACCGTCCTTTAAAATTTAAAAAACCGATTTTGGAAAATATCAAAAAGGCTGATTTTGAAGTTGAAATAAAAGATGATGATACTTGTAAATATTACGCTCTTGCGGTATTGAAAAATCTTGAAATTAAACCTTCTCCCGATTTTATTCAAAGAAGAATTACAGCCTGCGGAATGCGCCCGATAAATAACATTGTTGATATTACAAACTATGTTATGTTGGAGCTTGGAACTCCTCAGCACGCTTTTGATTACGATAAATTAAACAAATATCTTTGCGTAAGATATGCGCATGATAGCGAAAAAATAACAACAATAGACGGAATTGAACGTCCTTTAATTGCAGGCAAGAGCATTGTCATAGCCACAAAAGAAAATCCCGTTTGTATAGCGGGGGTTTTTGGGGGATTAAATTCCGAAATTGACGAAAACACTAAAAATCTTGCTTTAGAAAGTGCTTATTTTACATCTCATACTAACAGAAAATCAGCCAGAAGCGTAGGATACCGCTCGGATGCTTCAGCCCGATATGAAAGAGGAATTGACCTTGAAATGGTTCGCTATGCTCAATATCGCTCAATTGAGCTTCTGCAAAAATACGCAAATGCAACTTTTGAAGGAATTGTTGAAACAGGTACGGACAAAACGCAGGATACAATTGTCACTTTAAGGACAAGCGAAATTAAAAGAATAATGGGCGGAACAATAGAGCAAGCACGTCAAATTGAAATTTTGGAAAATCTTGGTTTTGAATGCTTGGGCAAAAACGAGCTTGCTTCAAAATTCAAAGTCCCGAGCTACAGAATAAATGACGTTTATCGTGAAATTGATTTAATTGAAGAAATATCAAGAATAGACGGCTTTGATAAAGTTGCTCCGCAAATTCCAAACATTTCTCAAGGAGCGGATATTTCCTTTGATACAAGAATTATCAAAAAAGTCAACGGTACAATGCTGGCTCAAGGGTTTGACGAAATTGTTACAAGCTCTTTAATAGGTGAAAATCTATACAAAACATTTTTACATACAATCGATGAGCGCAAAATGATAAAAGTTAAAAATGCGCACAGTGACGATTTTGCCATTTTAAGACAGCATTTGACTCCGAGTTTGTTGGAAGTTGTTAAAAACAATTTTGATAACGGCAACAAAGCTTTCAGATTGTATGAAATCGGAAAAACATATTTGAGAAGTTCCGAAATTACCGAAGATTTAACAGGAGTTACGGAAAAAAGAAGGTTGTCGGGCTGTATTTTTGCAAACACAAACAACAGCTTATACAATGTTCAAAACCCCGATTTCTTTACGCTAAAAGGCTCTCTTGAAAGTTTGTTTGAAAAACTAGGTATATTAAAAAGAGTTGTTTTTAGCGCTTTTTCAGCTGAAGATGTTGAAAAATATAAATTTTTACATCCCGCACAAAGCGCATCAATTGCAATTTTAGGTAAAAACAAAGAACCTGCCGGCTTTATCGGAAAATTACATCCCGTTTTATCGGATAAACTTAAATTTAATCAAGATTTATTTATTTTTGAGCTGGATTTAGAAGAATTAATTTCTTCCATACCACAAAACTACACTAAATTTAAAAAATTGCCGATATTTGCTCCCGTATATCGAGATATCGCCTTTATTGTGGATAAAAACATAACGATTGAACAAATAAATAAAGTAATTAAAAAATCTGCAACTAATACGATTTTTAAATCTTCAAAGGTTTTTGACATATACGAGGGCAAGGGCATTGAAGAAGGTAAGAAATCTCTTGCTTTCAGAGTCGTTTTGCAAGATGAGAACAAGACCTTGACGGATGAAACCATTCAGGAAGAAATCAATAAAATCAAATCAGGTTTGCAAAAAAATATCATAGGATTATCTTTAAGATAATTAACCCAGCATCATTAATGCACAGCCCATAATTAAAATCCCGACAACTATTCCGCTGATTGAATAGTGTCCCGTGTCATAGTCTTTTGACAGAGGCAATAGAGTATCAAGAGAAATATAAGTCATTATTCCCGCTACCAAAGAAAACAAAACTCCAAGACAAAGGTTAGGGAAGAACGCCTTTATTATAACAAAACCGATAACCCCGCCGACAGGTTCTGCCATACCTGATAAAAAAGTATATAAAAACGCTTTCCTTTTAGAATGAGTTGCCTGATAAACGGGGATTGAAATTGCCATACCTTCGGGAATATTGTGTATTGCAATAGCTAAAACAATGCTAAGCCCGATAATTGTATCCTGACTGGTTACAAAAAAAGTTGCAAGCCCTTCGGGAAAATTGTGAACGGCAACAACAATCGCCGTTATAATTCCGGCTTTTTTAATTTTTCCGATTGAAATTTGCGCACATTCGTTTCTTGCACAATCCGTACTATCTATATGCTTCTCGTTTGCACCGATTTGTTTAACAAACATTTGATTTTGAAGATGGTCGGGAACAAAGTAATCTATCAAAATTGCACTCAACATTCCGACCATTAAAAATAAAAGCGCAAGCCAAAGATGACTATGCCCCAGTTGGTTTTCAATCATTTCGCAAGCTTCGGGATATAAATCCACAAGCGAAATAAATAACATTACGCCTGCCGATAATCCGAGCCCGAAGGATAGAATTTTAAGAGAATTTTTCTTGATAAAAAAAGTTACTAAACCGCCTATAACCGTTGATAAGCCGGCTAAAGTCGAAAATATCAGTGCTGTTAAATATGAATTATCCATACACAAATTATAGCATTAAAAAAATAAATCAAATAAAAAGAGTAATTATTGCCTGTTTGTTTGCAATAATAAAAACGCTTCGTTAAAATGAAAATAGGAGAAGTATTACACTATTTGGAGATTTTATGAAAAAAATATTATTTTATACATTTTTGTTTGCATTGGCTTTAACTCCCTATACAAATGCGCAAGAAAGCGTTTTTGATTCTTCCGACAGCCCTATTGAAGTTCAGCTTGCGCCTTCAATTACCACAACCGAGGATATCAAACCAAAAGCAACAAACGTCAACACTGTTTCAAGTCAAACACAAACGCAAAATGTACACACAGGCTCAATAAAAGAAGAAAAATTTAATCAGGCTCTTGTCAATCTTGATGATGCTCAAGTTGAAATGAGACAAGAACTTCAAGAAGTAAGCGCCAGATATAATGAAGCACTGGCAGAGAAAGAAAGAGCCCTTCTTAATTGCAAAAATTTGAAAACGGAAATAAAAAACATAAACAAAAAGATGAAAAATGTTGAAAAATCAAAGAAAATTATAAATAAAAACATTGAAACCGAGAAATAAACACGCTTTAGAATATGTCATCATCATTAATTTAGATGATGACATATTATTATAGTTTTTAGAAAATAAAAATAAACATACAGATATTTGGGGATTTTAATAGATTCAAGATGAGTCAGACATCAGACATTGATTCATATAAAAAGATAAACAGACTTTCAGATGAGCAATTAACGGTTCTTTGGCAAACATACCTGCAGGATAAAACAAGAAAAGATTGCAGGGATAAACTTATAGTTCAATATATTTATCTGGCACGCTATGTTGTCGGAAGAATAAAAGTCAACCTTCCGAGCACTTTTTCATTTGAAGATATAGTTTCGTTCGGCATAGAAGGTTTAATTGATGCTATTGAAAAATATCACCCTTCAAAAGGCGCTAAGTTTGAATCATACGCACTTATGCGTATACGAGGCTCTATTATTGATAAAATACGCTCTTCGGACTGGCTGCCCAGAAGCCTCAGAAAAAAAATAAAAGAAATAAAAATTGCAACCGAACGGCTTAAACAACAAATGGGCAGAATTCCGACAACGAAGGAAGTTGCGCAAGTACTGGGGTTAACCGAAGAAAAAATTTTAGAAATAATGTCATCCGATTTATCCGTTAATTCAATTTACGATAAAAAAGGAACAGGGGACGACAGCGTTGAAATAATTGACACAATTGAAGATGAAAATTCTTCAAAGCCGGAGGACGAGCTCGAGCGAACCGATGCAACACACGAGCTTGAAGAAGCACTTAAAAAACTGCCCGAGAGAGAAAGAACTCTTTTAGTTTTCTATTACCACGAAAATATGACTCTGAAAGAAATCGGCGAAGCTATAAACGTATCCGAATCACGTGTTTGCCAACTCCATGCGCAAGCAATTATGAAATTAAGAAATATATTATCTCAAAATAGGTCTGAAAGACTTACAAAATCTATTATTTAAGTTTTTTACCCTAATTTTTTTTCATGTTAAAATATAGCTGTAAAATTGAGTTATAAAGGAGTACATAATGTCAAGAAAACCTATTATTGCGGGAAATTGGAAAATGAATAACAACAAAGCCGAAGCCAAAGAATTGGTAGACGGCATAATGTACGGTATTTCTCAACTTGACGGTTCAAAAATGCCCGAAGTTGTAATTGCTCCAAGTTATACCGCTTTATGGCAAGCGTATGATTTAATTAAAAATGAACCTAAAATTGCGCTTGCTGCTCAGAATGTTAACCCTAACCCTTCGGGAGCATACACGGGCGAAGTTTCAATTAATATGCTTCAGGATTTTAAAGTTAAATACGTTATAATTGGACACTCTGAAAGAAGGCAAATGTTTGGAGAAACCGACGAGTTTATAAACAAAAAGGCAAAAGCAATTTTGGCTAATTCAATGCTTCCTATAATTTGCTGCGGTGAAACATTAGAACAAAGAGAAGCCGGAGTTACGGACAGCCACCTTGCTTCTCAAATCACAAAAGCGCTTCAAGGTCTAACTTCTGCCGAAGTTGAAAAATCCGTTATAGCTTATGAACCCATCTGGGCTATCGGCACAGGTAAATCTTGCGACAGTACCGAAGCAAACAGAACTATAGGTGAAATCAGAAAAGTGGTTGCAAATCTTTATTCGCAAGATACTGCCGATAAAATAAGAATTTTATACGGCGGTTCGGTTAAGCCTTCAACGATTGTAGAGCAAATGGCACAAAGCGAAATTGACGGCGGTCTAATCGGCGGTGCATCGCTTAAAGCAGAAAGCTTTGTTGATTTAATCAAAGGTGCAATGTAACTGTATTTAGAAAAAATATATAGAATTATTTTAACTTAAAAAATCGGATATTGTAATCCGATTTTTTAAGTTAAAAGCATTTTTGAATTCGTTTTTTAAAATTTTAATTGTATAATAATAAAGAATAGGGGATTTATATGAAGAGCATTTTTATAACAGGGTGCGATACTGACATTGGAAAAACCTTTATTAGCATCGGACTTGTTTTAGCTTTAAATGACAGAGGTTATAAGACGGGGTATTATAAACCTTTTCAATCGGGCGCATATTATAAAGACGGATTATTATCAGCCCCTGATATTCAGGAATTGAAAAAGCATTCCGATATAGAAACAAAGTTTTCTTATTTGTTTGAAGGAGAAATTTCACCGCATTTGGGGTGTTTGCTGCATAATGTTGAAATCGATTTAAATAAAATAAAAAAAGATTACGAGGATTTTTCAAAAAACAAAGATTTCATTATTATTGAAGGTGCGGGAGGTTTATATTGTCCCGCTTGTAAGGGAATGTTATTTTCCGATATAATTAAAATGTTAAATCAAGAGATACTAATCGTTACAACTCCTGCGCTGGGAAGATTAAATCATCTTTTAATGACCGTTGAATGCGCAAAATTAAACAATATTCCCATAAAAGGAATAATTATTAATAATTATCCTAAAAACCCCTCTTTAAGCGAAAAGAATTTTGAATTAGAGCTGTCACAATTCAGCGATATCAAAATTCTTGCAAAAATACCTCATTTTGAAAAATTCAATAAAGATGAAATAATAAAAAATTTCAAAAATATAGAGGTGTAAGTTGTGAGAGTTGTTTTATTTTTAATATCAATTTTATTTTTTCAAACTGCGTATGGGATTAATTTGGATAATCTCGGCGATTTTTCTTCAAGATCAATAATCATACAGCCGAACGGCAAAACTCAATTAAATCAGGAATTATTGAATATAATGAGAGAAAAAAAGCTGTCTCCGGATATTAATTGTTTAATTAACGAAATTGAAAAAAACAATGCTGAAAATGTTGCTTTAATTTTAAAAACAAATATAGATTTAAATCGAAATTATTTTACCGATTATCCTATATTCCATGCCGTAAAAAAGAATAATATCCAAATAACAAAAATGCTTTTGGATAACGGTGCAAAACTTGACAGAGGTTTTAACAGTGAATTATACCAAGCGGTAAAAAATAAAAATGCTGAAATGGCTCAATTATTGATTGATTATGGCGCAAAGGTTAATTATATTGATGTTTTAACGAATAATTCAATTTTATATCTTTCTTTAAAAAATAATATGACGGAAATTACAAAACAATTAATCCGAAAGGGCGTAAATTTCGATAATAAATCCATATATTACATAAAGAAAAAGAAAATTAATTTAGATGAATTTAACGATAAACTTAATTGATATTTTAACTTAAATAATTTAAAATAGTTTTATGCAAAAAAACATATTAGTCATTGGAATTAACTCGGAATTAGCATTAAGAACAATAGAGGAAATAGATTGCAAAAAATATCAAATTTTTGCAACAAGCAAGCATGCGGGTTTAATTAATAAAGATATAAAAGAATTTCCTCTTGATGTTACAAATGAGCATGATTTTATTAATCTGAAGGATAAAATAAAAAATACGGATTTTGATGTTATTATAAATTTTACGGGCATTGCGACCGCAGGCGCAGTTGAGGAATTAGAGGAAAAAGAGCTTGAAAAACAGCTTGATGTTAATTTATTCGGATTATTGAGAATAATAAAACATATCTGCCCGAGACTTAAAGAAAACGGCAAGTTTATTAATATTTCTTCAATGGCAGCCTACGGAATATTTCCCTTCTTGAGCCCTTATTCGGTTTCAAAGTCTGCGGGTGATATTTTATTAAATACTTATTCGTTAGAAAAAAATATAAAATGCATTTCAATTCGCCCCGGGGTTGTAGCGACCAAATTTTGGGAAAGCTCTATTGAAAGAAATAAGTTAATTTTATCCGACGGTAAAAATTACCAAAAGGAAAAAGCTTTTCTTTTGAAAAACGCACAAAAGAACTCTCTTCATGGACTAAATTCAATTTATGTCGGCAAAAAGATTGCACAAATTATTGAAGCTAAAAACAATAAATCGATTTATAATATAGGCTTGGATGCTAAAATTGCAAAACTTACAAGATTTTTACCGCAAAATTTTGTAAACTTTATAGTAAAAAGGGTTTTAAAATATCGTTTATCTAAAGAAAAATAAAATGAAAAAAGCAGAAAAGAAAAAAATATTCTTTATATATCCGCCCTCCGATATAAACGTTACAAACGAAGTTGATGACAAAATTTTTCGTCTATACAAGCTCCCTCCTTTTGATATGATGATGCTTTCAACAATAGCAAAAAATTATGGCTTCGATACAAAATTTTGCAGCTATTGCGAAAAAAACAAAACATTTTATGATTTTATGCGGGATTTGGAAGCTTATAATCCCGAATATATTGTTTTAAAAATAAAAAATGAAGATGAACTGTCCGTGCTGGAGAAAGCTAAAGACCTGCTTTGCGATTGTATTGTAATAGCTGCGGGAGAAATTTTTGAAAAAAATCCTTTTTCAATCCTTCAAAAATATCCGCAAATAGATATTGCACTTAGGGGAGAAATAGAAAAAAGTTTTGATGAAATTTTACAACAATGCCCGTTGAACGAAATAGACGGCATTGTATACAAAACAAAAAACAAGATTTCTTTAACCAAAAACAGATTTTTGGAAAACAACTTAAATTTTCTTCCTTTTATGGATGTTGATTTAATTAATTTAAACGATTATCTTACTTTTGATACAAAAAAACCAAAAATTGCAATAGAAATTTCAAGACAGGGACAAGACAAATCTCATACAAGATTTAAAGATGCGGATTATGTTTTTGAAGAAATTAAAAATTATGTTTTAAAATACAATATCAGAAATTTTGTATTTGTATGCGATTGTATCAATTTTGATATCAAATGGTTTCAGAGGTTATTTGAAAAAATTATAAATAATAATTTAAAAATCAGCTTTCAGACAAATATAAATCTTAATAATTTAGATATTTCAACTTTAAATATACTCAAAAAAGCAGGCTGTAATATAGTAACTTTTAAAATAAAGGATGAAGAAAAAAACAACATCGCCGAACTTAAAAAACAAGTCAAACTAATTAAGAAAATGAAAATTAAAACATCCGCAGACTATTGTATTAATATTTTTCAAGAAAATAAAAAAACAATAAATAAAAAATATAAACTTGCAAAGAAATTAAACACAAGATTTGCTTTTTTTGAAATCGAAGATGCAAAGGAAAAATTTAAAAATTCTAACATAAGATTTTTAAACATGGATAAAATTTCAAATCCGATACAAAAAAATTTAAATATCCAAAATATAGAAGAATATGCAAAAAAGGTTAACAGAAATTATTATTTAAGATTAAAAATTTTCTTTAAAACTTTAACCGAAATTAACTCGGTAAAGAAAATAAAATCTTTTTATAAAACATACAGAAAAATGATTAAAATCTGAGAGCCTGAACAAATCCCGATATTATAACGGGATTGAAAGCTTTTGAATCAACAATTGTTAAAATCAGCTTAGAGGAAGGATTTTTAGCATTCTTATTTATTGTGTTGTAACAAGCAATAACCCCTATAACATTTTTAAAAGGCACATTTTTTACTTTTGCACCAAACTTTATATAAGGAATTGTTTTATTGCCCGCTATATAATTGCCTTTTTGCAATATTTTAAAATCATCAAAAGTAATAATCGAATCTTTTAAATTATCTAAAAGATTGCTGATTTTCTTTTCAATTTCTCCCGTTTTAAAATCCGCAACTTTTACTTTATCCTCATCTATTATTGTTATTTTTTGATTAGTCGGAAGATATTTTGCATTTATTTTTTTATAGCCAAACAAATTAAAACTTCTTGATAACTGATAATCGGAAGAAATCTTCGAAAAATCGGCGTAATTTGCTTCAGTTTGAATAAACACCTCTCTCGGAGGATATTTATAATCATTTATAAGCTTTTTAACAAACGCCCAGCCTCCCAAACAAAAAAACGCCGTCAACAAAGCAATAAAAATAATTTTATGAATTAAACTTTTTAAACAACCCATTTTAAACCTCTTAACCAGAATATAACAAAAATTTTCCCATGTCACTTTGTTTTATAAATTTTAATAATTTCACCACACTCTGCACAAATTGTGCCCAAGGGTATAAAGCAAGCGGAACAGGATGCGTATACGACTGCCCCGGAGGTACTAAAATA
>CANQAW010000052.1 GCA_947589525.1 Candidatus Gastranaerophilales bacterium | reverse complement strand
AGATTTATAAACTTGAAATTAAAACAAATATTAGCACAATCGGAATTATAAATTTTAACAAAATATTAAATGTCATTCATTTATAAGAAGCAGATAAAAGTTTTATTATTAAATTTAATATGAAAGAAATGGTAAATCTTTATAACGTCGGAAAAAAGGGCGGAATTTTTGAGGTTTATTTTCTATTAAAACAGCGCCTGTGTAATTAATTATAATCGCAAGAAGCATTATAGCAAGATACTTAGGTTCTCTCCAAGCGTAAAACACGATACTTGCCCAAAGTAAAATAGGATTATGGAGTTCTTTTTTAGAACACAGATGCAATAAAAGAACTACGGGCAAAAATACATATATAGAGTCATTGAACCGAATAACATTTTTAATTCCTATATAATAATAAAAAACTCGGGACTTCATACGACATAAATTCTGAAATAAATATATCAGGTTTATATTTATCAATATAATTTTTTATTTTTTGGATATCTAAATCTTCATTTTCGTCAGTGCGTCTGATTTTTATAACCTTCGTAAAGGAAGGTATCATAAAATCGGCAAGATTTTCTTCATAAGAATTCCCAATCATCAATACGGTTAATTTGTTTTTGGCATTTTTGTAATAACTGCTTGTATCGCCTAAATAATTCGAGCCGTTTATTTTAATAGTAGAAATATTATTTATATCTTTAAAAACAAAATGTTTATAAAGTGTTTTAAGATATTTTTTTGAAACGTTTAAAGAATTATACAAACACCCTTTTGTAGGATAGTTGTTGTAATCTGTTTTAGAATAAATATCATTGGTTATTGTGAAATCTTTTTCATTTAAAATTTGGAAAGACGGAAAATCTTTTTTTATTCTGCAGATTAATTTATTATATGCAATAAAAGCGCCTTCTTCGTTCCAATGCACATCTCCTTTTGTGTATATGGGTCTTGATTTTTGAGCTTGCAATTCCTTAAGAGGAGATATTACAAAATCCAGATTTTGCGCTTTCATATAGTTTGCAAAATTTTCTCCGTTATATTTAATATTTTTAACACCCGTAGTACGACTGAATTCATCAGGATAAATTTCTGATGCTGCGGGCGCAAGAAAAATGTATAGTTTTACATTATTTCTTTTGCATAAATCGTTTAATTTCTGAAGCTTTTTTTCATATATTTTAAATTGCTTATCAAAAGAAGTTGTTCCAACAAATCTTGAATCAAACGCCCAATAGTCATTTTTATTAAAAAAAGTGGTTCCGTTTTTGTACACACCGCGACTTAGTGCAAATGTAAGATATATATTAAGGTCTACTAACTTATCGCGCAAATAAAATCTGTCATTAAACCAACTGTTAAAATTATCTCCGAATTTAAAATTTATCTCACTTTCGGAATTTATCAAAGGATACCACTTCGCAAGGGTTCTGTTTTCCTTGGGGGAAATTTCTTCTTGGCTTATTTTGCACATGGGAATAAAAAGTAATATAAAAAATATTGCAAGAAAAACTACTTCCGTGCGTGGTTCGTTTTTCAATGTATTAAAATTTGCAACGTAATTTGTAAGTTTATAAGTGAGAAGAAAAGTCAAAACAGCAATTATAATCAAAACTTTTGCGTCAAACTTCATAGTTGCACGCATTTTTAAAGTATCTTTATAGGTAAGAATAAAAGCATTATTTTGCGGATAAATGATTAATTTATTATTAACAACTTTAACAATCCCCCCCCCCTGATTTTCAAGAGCGAATTTTGATAAATCGTTAAACTTATATTTTCCGTCTTTCAAAGAAATATTCTTAATTTCTATAGGAGTGGTATTTGTACAATCTATAACTAAACGAAAACGTTTCGGAAATTTTATTCTGTTTGCTCTGATTTGAATATTTGCGTGATATTCTTCATCGTTTAATTTTAATTCTTTTTTTGCATATTTGGATTTAGTGAATTTATCGTCGTCTTTTCTGTTTAATTGAGCTTCGATATTATATGTACCATTAGCTTTTATATCAAAATCAACGGATATGGGTTTTACAACAAACCAGTATTTATTTGCAGATATTACCGTAACTATGGTTATTATTAAGGCTAATAAAGCTCTTTTACTTATTCTGTGCATTATAATTTGTTTTAAAGATACCTTCCCGCATTTAAGTCAAAATTTGCATTATAAAATTAATACCATGCTCAAGTTATTTTTTCAATATTTAAAGCAAATTCATGGATATAAACTTAGATTAAAAGAATATTATTGTACATTTAAAAATTTTATTTATATTAAAAACATTGACACAAATTAAAATCAGAAAAACTATGACACAAAAAATGCAAACAGTGAAATTGGAACTTTTTTCATTTTAACCTCCGATTTTAAACTTATGTAGCACCATTAAAATATAATTCTAAAATTACAAAATTTTTCATGACTTCTTGTTATCTTTAATTTTAATTCAAATTGCGGTTTTTTTGCAAACAATTGCGTTATTTAGATTTATAAACTTGAAATTAAAACAAATATTAGCACAATCGGAATTATAAATTTTAACAAAATATTAAATGTCATTGCGCTAAAACCGTTTTTGAATATTTTTTTACAAAAATCCCCTATGCACCAGCCGCACATTATACACAAAAACAATGTGTTAAAAGGAAGCAAAAGATTTGAAGTTAAATAATCCAAAAAATCAAATATTGTTTTGTTAAATATATGAAAATCGCTCAAAATCCCGAACGATAAAGAAGCGGGAATGCTGATAAGGGCAATTAATAAAGAGGTCATTAATGCGGATTTTTTCCTTGAAAATTTAAAATTGGTAATAAATGTGCAAATAGCTGCTTCCATCATACTGATACCGGAAGTTATCGAAGCAAAAAACAACAGCACAAAAAATATAAACCCTGTTATTGTCGAAAAAGGAAGCTTGGCAAACATTTGAGGCATAGTAATAAATGCAAGTGTTGCTCCCGCACTCGGTTCAACGTTAAAAGAAAACACAATGGGAAAAATCATAATTCCGGCAAGAAGCGCAATAATTGTGTCGCATATAATCAAGGTATAACCTGATTTTAAAATATTTGTATCCTCTTTCATATAGCTTCCGTAAGTCAGAATTGTTCCCATTCCGATGCTCAAAGTAAAAAGTGCCTGCCCGAGCGCAGTTAAAATCATATTTTTGTTAAACAAAGTAAAATCGGGGTGAAACATAAAATTAAGCCCCTCTTTTGCACCCGACAAAGTCAAAGCAAAAATTGAAAGCACAACAAGCATAACAAAAAATAAAGGCATCATTATGTTATTTGCTTTTTCAATTCCGCCGTTAACTCCTTTATAAGGAAAATAGGCGGTTAATAATAAAAACAGTATTGTTAACAGGCAAGGCATAATCGTTTGTGACGAAAATGCGGAAAAATACTGCGCAAAATTTGAAGGGAGATTGTTTGTTAAAAATATCCAAATATAATTTAAAATCCACCCCCCTACAACAAAATAAAAACATGGTATTAAAATAACCGTAATTATACACAGCCACCCTGCGGGTTCAAATTTTGGGTTTATTTGTTTAAAAGTCGAAACCGTATCCTTTTTATATAATTTTCCGAGCCCAAGCTCACAGCACAAAGGAACAATGCAGATAAAAGCAATTATAAGCAAATAAGTAACAAGGAAAACAGCTCCGCCGTTTTTTCCCATTATATAAGGAAATCTCCAGATATTACCAAGCCCGACGGCGCTTCCGACAGTTGCGATTATAAAGCTTATATGCGAGCTCCATTGCGATTTTTTGTTTTCCATAATTCCTCTTTGCAATAAAGATACCATATTTATTGTTTTTTGTTAACTGTCTTTATTTTGCAAATTTAAGCCCCGTTTAGCTTTTTGACAAATCGCACCTTGAATTTATACTAACATTTTTTATTAATGTTTTTTACTATTTTAGAATAATTTTGTTACATTATTAAATTGCGCAAACTTATTTCAATACTAAAATATATGCCTCATCTTAGTTAGATGAGGCATATATTAGATTATTTATGATTTTTATTATTTATCTTGTTGCTGAACTTTAGCCTTTGAATTTTTAACGTGATGTACAATTAAACCAATTACTGCGCCGATTGCACCAACAATTACCGCAGATTTTGCAACACTTGCGACCGCTTGTTTTTTAAACTGTTTCATGCCTTGAGAAACTTGAGCTAAATACGATTTATAGCTGGAGTCTATATCTATATTTTTGACAGCTTCATTCAGCGCATTTTCATCAGCGCCCAATTGTTTAGCATTCTCAATAGCACTTCTTGTAAACTCATCTTTAGACAATAAAAACTTACTCGGTCTGATTAAATATGTAAAAGCGCTTTGAGTAAATGCGCCAATTCCTGCGCCAATCAAAGTTCCCTTTTGGACCGGTTTGGGAATATTTTTGCCGAAAATATTTTTGGACGTTGCAGTTTCTATATTGTTATCCATGTTTATTTCACCTTTAATGCACTACTTTTAATAAAACAAGAAAATAATATAAATTGCTACTTTTAAGATACATTTGTAACGTTTTGCAAACACAAATACCGCACTAAGAGAGGTCATATTTGTTATATTTTATCGTGTTTTTTAGTTTTAAAAAAGCAATATGATATAATTAATAAAAAAGGAGATAAATTTGCTGGCTTATACATATAAGGATTACGGGGTTTTTGAACTTGTCGAAAAAGAAAAGCCGAGACTTACCGACCCAAAAGATGCTATTGTCAAAATCACAATGTCAAGCATTTGTACAAGCGACCTGCATATTAAACACGGAAGCGTTCCAAGAGCTGTTTTAGGAACAACAGTAGGGCATGAAATGGTGGGAATTGTTGAACAAACGGGAAGCCAAGTTAAAAAAGTAAAAAAAGGCGACAGAGTAACAGTTAACGTGGAAACTTTCTGCGGAAAATGTTTTTTCTGCAAAAAAGGATACGTTAACAACTGCACCGATAAAAACGGAGGCTGGGCGTTGGGTTGCCGAATAGATGGCGCTCAAGCGGAATATGTCAGAGTTCCTTTTGCGGATGAGGGCTTAAATAAAATCCCAAAAAGCGTTTCAGATAGTCAGGCACTTTTTGTGGGAGATATACTTTCAACAGGTTTTTGGGCGGTAAAAATATCCGAAATCAAACAAACGGATACCGTTCTTATAATAGGAGCAGGACCGACAGGGATTTGCACTTTACTGTGTGCAATGTTAAAAAATCCAAAAAATATAATTGTTTGCGAAAAAGATAAAACAAGAAGAGATTTTATAAAAAACCACTATCCCGATATAATTACAGTTTCCCCTGAAGAATGCATTAAAACAGTCAAAGAAAAAAGCGAACACGGCGGAGCAGACGCAGTTATTGAAGCAGGAGGAAGCGAAAAATCTTTTCAACTGGCTTGGCAAAGCGCCAGAGCAAATGCAACAGTAACTATAGTTGCTCTGTATGATAAAGCAATGACATTGCCGTTGCCTGAAATGTACGGCAAAAACCTTACTTTTAAAACAGGCGGAGTGGACGGGTGCGACTGCGACGAGATTTTATCCTTAATTGAACAGGGAAAAATTGACACAACTCCTTTGATAACTCATCAATTTCCGCTTAAAGATATTGAAAAAGCTTACGAAATATTTGAACAAAAACTTGATAACGTCATAAAAATTGCAATTATAAATTAGGAGTTATATATGAAACAATAACAATGCGGACGAATTTGCAAGAAACTATTTGATAAAAACAAAAGAAGAACAAAAAACTTTCAACCCTCAAAAAAATTCTATAAAAACAGACTGCATTTATTAAAAAATTCACGTCGTAATATACTTTTTCAAATAAAAAATTACAAACAAATATTTGATTTTAAAAGAAATTGTGTTATGTATCGGATATGTTTTAATGTTAATATTTTCTTATGAATAATTGTAAAAGCTTTAAGCCTTCAATAGATAATAATTCAACGGTTCTTATTCTGGGCTCCATGCCCGGGGTAAAATCATCAGAAAAACAACAATACTACGCTCATCCGCAAAACAGATTTTGGAAAGTTATGGGTATAATATGCAACGAAGCAAATTTAGCCGATTTTGATTATAATTTAAAGTTAAAAATTCTTCTTAAAAACAATATAGCTCTGTGGGATACGATAAAATCCTGCAAACGCAAGGGCAGTCTTGATAGTGATATTAAAAACGAAACCTTGAATGATATAAAAAAATTGCTTAAAGACCATCCCAAAATTAAAACAATTTGTTTAAACGGAAATAAATCATACTCCGCTTTTAAAAAATACTTTCCCGATTTATCGGATAAATACAATTGTTATAAAATGCCCTCGACAAGCCCCGCAAATGCAAAATACAAATTGGAAGATTTATGCAAAATATGGAGTATGATAACAAGGGATATCTAAAAACTTAACCATACAAAGCTCAAGCCCTTTTTGATACGCTTGACTGCAATATTTACTTTTATTATAATTTCCCTAGAGCTTAGAATATTGAACGGGTATGGAAAATTTAAAGTTTCATCATATTGGTGTTGCGACAAAGAATATAATGCCTTTATAATTACCTCGTGCGCAACTCTGTTTATTTTGAGAAAATATGCTTTATGATGATGCCCAATCAAATGATAATTGAATTAGTACAGGAAAAAGTTCAAAATGAATGAATATATTAAACAGCTTGAATATCCGATTGATGCGAATTTATTATTAACAAAGAAAAATAAAATTAAAAAATTTTTACAAGAAAATTATCCCGCAAAAATAAAAAAGAACATTGCCGTTTTAGGCGGTTCAACAACTCATGATATAGTTAAAATTTTAGAGCTGTTTTTGCTTTATAACGGAATACAAGCCGATTTTTACGAGTGTGAATATAATCAATATTATGAAGATATTATGTATAACAACGAAGCGCTTAAAGCTTTTAAACCCGATATTATCTGGCTTCATACAACATACAGAAATATAGAAAATCTGCCTGAAATTACCGATACGAAAGAAACGGTTGCGCAAAAGCTTGAAGCGGAATATAATAAGTATTTTTCAATGTGGAAAAAATGCTTTGAAGATTATAAATGCACAATTATTCAAAATAATTTTGAACAGCCTTTTTATAGAATAATGGGCAATAAAGATGTTTCGGATTACCACGGAGCGCTGAATTTCATTTCCGGATTAAATATGAAATTTTATGATTTTGCGCAAAACAACGTTAATTTCTATATAAATGACATTAATTATATCGCTTCAACATACGGGCTTAAAGAATGGCACGACTTATCGGCGTGGTATTTATATAAATACTGTTGTAAAACGGATGCCGTTCCTTATTTATCGTACAGCGTTTCAAGAATAATAAAATCAATATACGGCAAGAATAAAAAAGGGTTTGTGCTTGATTTGGATAATACGCTCTGGGGCGGAATAGTCGGTGATGACGGGGTTGAAAATTTGGAGCTGGGAACAGAAACCGCTTCGGCGCAAGCATATACGGAATTTCAATCTTATCTTAAAAAATTATCCGCTTTGGGAGTAATTTTAAACATAAATTCCAAAAACGACGAAAAGAATGCAATAGCAGGTTTAAACCACCCTGACAGCATACTGAAGCCAAAAGACTTTATTTCAATAAAAGCCAATTGGAATCCCAAGAGTCAAAATATGGAAGAAATTGCACAAGAGTTATCGCTCGGGGCTGACAGTTTAGTATTTGTTGACGATAACCCCGCAGAAAGAGAAATTGTAAGAACTCAGGTTAAAAATGCCTGCGTACCTGATGTAGAGCAAGTTGAGCAGTATATTAAAGAAATAGATAAGTACGGCTATTTTGAAGTAACGGCTTTATCCAAAGATGATTTAGCAAAAAATGATATGTATAAAGCCAACATTGAACGGGTTAAATTACAACAAACCTTCTCCAATTACGATGATTATCTTATATCGCTTAATATGGAAGCGGTAATCAAACCTTTTGAAGCAATTTATATGCAAAGAATTGCGCAGTTAACAAATAAATCCAATCAATTTAACCTTACAACCAAAAGATACTCTCAAAGTGAAATTGAGCAAATTGCGCAGGATAAAAATTATATTACTTTGTACGGCAAATTATCGGATAAATTCGGGGATAACGGTGTAGTAAGCGTTATTATAGGTAAAATCATAAAAGATGAACTCCATATTGAGCTATGGCTTATGAGCTGTCGTGTTTTAAAAAGGGATATGGAATTTTCAATGATGGATGAACTGATTTCACAAGCCAAAAAACTTCACATATCAAAAATTTTCGGTTATTATTATCCTACGGCTAAAAACGCAATGGTAAAGGATTTTTATAAAATCCAAGGTTATACAAAAATCAAAGAAGATGATACAGGTAACAGCGTTTGGGAATATAAAATTCCTCAAAACTATAAAAACAAAAATAAGGTGATTAAAGTAAATTAAATTAAGCAATAATAGGACATAGCGCTTTTAGAGTTTGAGTGCTTCAATCTTTAAATCTTATTCATTTAAAATCAAAATAACAAAACCGTATCTAAAGCAAAAATGAAAACAATTGTATTAAAATAAATAATTGTTTATAATATTTCAGTAAATCTTTATAGGAGTCAATTATGAATAAAGAAGAAGTTTTTTCTAAATTAAACGAGGTTTTTAAAGACGTATTTGATGATGAAACAATAAGCGTAAACGATAATACAACGGCTGATGATATTGAAATGTGGGATTCTTTTGAACATATAAATTTAATAAGCGCTATTGAAAGAAAATTCGATATTAAATTTAACATGAAAGAAATCGTAGGGCTTCATAATGTCGGCGAAATGGCGAATTTAATTTTAAGCAAGCTTGCATAAGAAATTTAATTAAAAAAGACCCCTGTCAGGGTCTTTTTTTAAAATTAAAATTTAAAATAAATAAACGGATTATATGTACCTGAGGCTATAAAACAGGTTGACAATAAAAACAATACTAAAAGCCAGATGTTTACAAAACAGCGAACCTTTTTATTTTTAAGATAAATCATATTTTTAAATATCGGCACCGAACAAATCAGAGCAACTATAAGCATAAATATTACAAGTCTGTCTATATAATAAACGTTCGTGTAAATAAATTTATCTTTGTGCAAATGTAATAACCCGAACATATTCATTGTGTAATCCCAAGCGTATTTTATCGTTGGCGAACGGAAAAGAACAAAAGCAATAAGTGCAACAATCAGCATATAACAGTGCTGAATAAATCTGACTAATTTTGTTTTTCCTTCTTTATGCCATTTTGTTACGGATTCTATAAACACAAAAAATCCGTTATACAAACCGTGTGCAATAAAAGTCCACTCACTTCCATGCCATAAACCGATTAATGCCCAAGTGGGCGCAAGAGCTAAAAATGAAATAAGGACGGAAGTTTTTTTACGCCCGATTTTTTTTGTAATTTTTTCGGCAAAATTGCTTGAAGTTAAAGCTCTTGTAATCGGATAAAACAGGTAATCTCTAAACCATGTTGATAAAGAAATGTGCCATCTTCTCCAGTATTCCGAAATTGATTTAGATATAAACGGATAATTAAAGTTTTCCATAAATTTAAAACCGAAAATCAATCCCAAGCCTATTGCCATATCGGAGTATCCCGAAAAATCAAAATATAATTGAAAAGCATAAGATACAGCACCGAGCCACGCAATTAAATGTGAGAAATTATGCGGGTCTTGAACAAATATTTTATCGACAACAACCGCCAGCGTATTTGCTATTAAAACTTTTTTAGACAGCCCGATGATAAACCTTTTAACGCCTATGCTTACTTTTTCAAAATTAACTTCTCTGTTTGTAATTTGGTCGGCTACATCATGGTATTTAACAATAGGCCCTGCTACCAACTGCGGAAATAAACATATATATAACGCCAGCTTGTAAATATCTTTTTGAGGCTTAACTTCTTCTCTGTATACATCAATTAAATATGACATTGCTTGAAATATATAAAAAGAAATACCTATGGGTTTAATAACATCAGGTATGCTTATATGAGAATGAAATATACCGTTAATATTTTCCAATATAAAACTAAAATATTTGAAATAGACTAAAAACCCTAAGTTACCCAATAAAGTTAAAATTAAAACGGCTTTTTTGTTATTATTATATTTTTCAATACAAATAGCGCCAAAGTAGTTAATTATTATTGTTAAAAGCATTATGGAAAGATACTTCGGCTCTCCCCAAGCATAAAAAATAATGCTTGCCGTAAGCAATATCGGATTATGAAATTCTTTTTTTGTAATTAAATACAGTAAAACAACTATCGGTAAAAATACATATATAAAAGTCATTGAACTGAATAACATTTTTTCATACTCCACATTTAATAAAAAATAGCTGGGGAGAGACTCGAACTCTCGACCTCACGGGTATGAGCCGTACGCTCTAGCCAGCTGAGCTACCCAG
>CANQAW010000051.1 GCA_947589525.1 Candidatus Gastranaerophilales bacterium | reverse complement strand
CCCGGACAAAGCGTTTCAATTAAAATCGACGCTTATCCGCACAAATCCTTTAAAGGTAAAATTGATTCAATTCAAAGAGCGTCAGGTGCTAAATCAAGCCTTTTCCCGCCTGAAAACGCCGTAGGGTCGTTTGTTAAGATAGTTCAGAGAATACCCGTTAAAATCATATTTGATGAAAAAATAGATAAAAATCAATATAACATAGTCTCGGGAATGAGCGTAGTTCCAAAAGTAAAGGTTAAATAATGTCACAGCAAACCGCTTGGAAACCTTCTCATAATATGTGGCTTTGTTGTCTGCCCGTAATGATTTCAGCCTTTATGTTTGTATTGGATGAAACCATTGCAAATGTTGCGCTTCCTTATATGGCAGGAAGCTTTTCCGTTTCAAGACAGGAAAGTACTTGGATTTTAACAAGCTATCTGATTGCTTCGGGGATTATTATTCCCTCGGTTGACTTTTTCTGCAAACTTTTGGGAAGAAAAAACTTTTTTATTTTAAGTATTATAATTTTCACTCTTTCTTCCTTTTTATGCGGAATAGCAACGAGTCTTCCCATGATGGTTTTAACAAGAATATTGCAAGGGTTTGGAGGCGGAGCGCTTTTGCCTTTAGGTCAGGCGATTACTCTTGAACTTTTCCCCGTTGAAAAAAGGGCGCAATCAATGGCGCTGTTCGGTCTTGTTGTAGTTATAGCGCCCATTATCGGGCCTGTAGTCGGCGGTTGGATTACAACAAACTGGTCTTGGCCTTTTATATTTTTTATAAACGTTCCGATTGGTTTTGTTGCGGTTTGGTTATCTAAAAAATTGTTGGAAGACCCGCCTTACGCTCAAAAACAGCAAAACGTCAAAATAGACGACTGGGGATTTTTCGCTCTTATTTTTTGGCTGACTTGTATGCAAATTGTTTTAGATAAAGGAAACGATGCCGATTGGTTTGGTTCAACGTGGGTTTGCTGGATGACATTCTTTGCCGTTCTTTTTGCAATCATCTTTTTCTATATTCAATTTACAAAAAAAGACTCATTAATTGATATGAAGGTTTTTAAAGATGCTAATTTCTCGCTTGGAACACTTGTTCAAGTAGTAATGCAGGGGGTTTTATTAGCTTCTTTGGCGATTTTGCCTCAATTCTTGCAAGGTCTGATGGGTTATGATGCCTTTTTATCAGGGCTTGCAATGATGCCTCGGGGAGTCGGCGCTTTAACTACGGTAATATTTATAGGAACAATAGGAAGCAAATTAAATAACAAATTGCTTGTAATTATGGGTTTAACTCTTCTTGGAATATCGGGGTTTATGCTTTGCAATTTGAATTTGCAGATTGCAACAATTAATATTGCAATACCTAATTTTATTATGGGAATAGGTATGTCAATGAGTATGATACCGATAATAACGCTTTCTACCATAACTTTAAAAAACGAGCAGATGACAAATGCTTCAGGCGTTCAAAATCTGCTTAAAAATATAGGCGGTGCAATAGGTACATCTATTGTAACAACGCTTATTTCAAGAAAAGCACAGGCGCACCAAAGTTTTCTTGTGGATAATTTGACCTCGCTGAACGATAATTTCTTAGACAGAGTCCAAGCCTATCAAGGAATGTTTTCACAAATGACGGATAATATAAGCGCAAATTATTTAGCTCAAAATATGTTATATAAACAAATGCTTCAACAGGCAAATATGGGCGCTTTTAGAGATACTTTTGAAGTTTGCGCAATTGCCTGTATTGTAATTATTCCTTTGGTTTTAATTATTAAAGGAATTAAAAAAGAAGAAGCAAAACAAAACTAAAAATTATTTTTTCGATTTTATTTTTTTAAGTTTTGTTTTTTGAAAAATCATTATATATTCATGCTCAAAAATGTTATATCCGCCAAATAGCGCTCTATAGCGCCATAAATGAGCTGATTTTCCTTTGGCTTTTTCGTTGCCCGTTATATTCTTAACAATTACCGCTTTTGTAACAAAACCAAGCTCTTCCATTCTTCTTTGACATTCAAAGCCTAAAGAAATATGTCTTGAATTTGTATATTTATCACCGATGATAAGTCCCGCAAAACGATTTTGCTCCAGCATGTCATAACCGTTTTTGGCAACTTTTTTAAATAATTCGTAAAAATCCTCGGTTGTAGCGCAATTGGATAAATCTTCTTTTTTATCGGAAAATTTTATAATATCATCATAAGGCGGATGCAAAACCAAAAACTGAGCGCACTCACGCCCCATGATATTTAATCTGTCTTTGATTTTATCTTTAATTTGCTCGTTTGCGCTGTCTCCTTGTATAATATTAACATTAACAACAAGGTCACGAGGGGTAAATTTTTCCGATACTCTTTGAACAAGTTCTTCTTTTAATTCAACTCCTATACAACGGCGCTCAAGATTAAGAGCTTCGATACCCGATGTTCCCGAACCGAAAAACATATCAAGTACGATATCGTTTTTCTTTGTATATCTTTCAAACAATTGAGTTGCAATTTGAGGAATAAAGTTTCCGTGATAATCGTAACTGTGTCCGTTTTTGTTTTCTCTTGAGGGAAATTCCCACCAAGTGCCCGTTTTTATATTTTCATATAATTTCCAATTGTTTAAATCAATATCGTTATAAGGTTTTGTTAAAACTTTTTTAACAACTTTCAAATGTGATATATTTTGTTTTTGTTCGGTGTTTTTCTTGGAAGGCATAAATTTATCTTTCTTGTTAAACGGAAGTATATATGAATAAAGAAATTACAAAATCGACTCTTTTAAGTATATTAGGCTATTCAACGTATTTTTTGCCCAGCGGAATTGTGAACAAATCTTTTTTAAATGTACCCGTTGAACGAGCCGTACTGTATATAACCCAGCCGCACAAGTTTGAGGCAGTTCTCTGAGGGACAGTACAGTTTGGAGTTGCGGCACAATTAATTTCTTCTTTTGAAAGAAATTCTTTCACGGTAATAGACGTATTACATGAAGAATTGTAGCCGAAACCTGCCGTAATATTAGCAAAATCTACACACACAGCGCCTGTTTTAAGACTAGCAACAGGAGAGCTTGTAGCAATTGATAAATTTTTACATTGCGAATCGACCGTTCCTTTAACTTTACGGCTGAAATATGTGGCTATATCAGTTGCATTTATCGATTTATCGCCGTTTATGTCATTCATCGTAATTATTGATTTTCCTGAAGAATTGAATAATATTAACGATTCGTATGTATTAAAAACTTCATTATAGAAAGCCGTAGAATAAGCGGAAACTTTCTTTAAAACCGTTCTCTCGGATGTCATGGAATTCAATGAGATTAACGCCAATACGGCTAAAACAATAATTACTATTGTTAATTCGGCAATAGTAAAAGCTTTTTTATTTCTAACGGACATAGTATTCCCTCTTTTATAAACTTAAAACATAATCTTATATCTTTTTTATAAAAGTAAAATCATTCAAATACACTAACAAAATACATTTATAATTTTAAAAATAAATAATTCATACTTACAGATGATTTAATAATTTATATATTAAAGCATAATTTTGTAAAATCGATATGTTTCATTGAAACAATATCAAAGAGAGTAAATTTCCCCACAAAAGGTAGTGTAAGATGACTCAAGACACTTTAGACAAGGCCACAAAGGCTCATCAACGTTATTTGTTAAAATCTAAAAGCGATGACTTAACGGAAGCAATCAATTGCTACATTGAAGCAATAAACGCAAATCCTGCCGAAACAAGCGCTTATTACAGACTTGCAACTTTACTTCATAAAAACGGACAGATAAATGTTCAAAGCGCTATTGAACAGTGTAAAAAAGCTGTTTCGATAAATCAGAATGACCCGAACGCACACTTATACCTTGGATATTTTCTTTCTTTAAATCAAGAATTTGATAACGCCAAAGAAGAATTTCAAAAAGCTATCAAATTAAATCCTGCTATGCCCAGAACAAGGCTTGTTTTAGCTCTTACAATGCTTGAAAAAATCAAAAGCACCACCGATAAAAAAACTCCGAAAGATATAGTAAGCGCACTGTATTACGGAGTAACGGGAACTGTTTTAAGTTTATTTGACGGTGCCAGCATTAAAATGATGTGCCAAAATATAGCGGATGATTTGAATTTTGTTAAATATAAAGCTGTGGGCGATTTTTACGAAACAATAAAATCGGATAAAAAAGCTTATAATCTTTATTTAAATATAGCAGATAACTCAAAGCGCTCGATTGCACTTTACGAAAGAATGGCACGTATTGCAATCAAAAAAAACAGATTTGATATAGCATTCGATTGCTTAAATAATGCGGTAATTTTATCGGATAACGACCCCATGAAGGTGGTCAATGCCATTGAATTTTTAGAACGGTATCAAAATGACAAAACGGATGAATTAATTGATTACTATACAATTCTGGCAAATAAATATCCTCAATTGTCAAAATGTTATTATGAATTAGGACATTTATATCTTAAAAAAGAAGAGAAAATAAACGCACTGAGCGCTTTTAAACTTGCTTTGAAATATGACGAAAATAATCCGTATTATCAAAATTCTCTGGCTTATGCTTATGTTCAACTGGAACAATACGACAGCGCCATAGAACTATATAAAAAAGCACTTGACGCCAATCCAAATGATGAATGGTCGGCAGTTGTCGCACAAGCGCTTGCGGCTATTTATCACCAAATCAAAGGAAACTCGGAAGCAGCGCTTTCTATGCTTCAAAACAGCCTTTTGTTAACCAAAAATAAATCTCAAATATATGAAGCAATGGCAGATGTATATTACGACATTGAGGACATAGATAACGCAATTGAATATTATCAGCTTGCATTAAACGAAGATATAAACAACCCGAAAATATATTCAAGACTTGCTATGGCATTTTGGGAAAAAGGTTATATCGAAAAAGCAATTATATACTATTCAAAGGCGATTGAACTGGACCCCGGTTATGACGTTGCTTATAATAATTTGGGCGTGGTATTTTTAGACGGTCTCGGCGACGCTCAAAGAGCAGCGGATTATTTTACAAGCGCTATTAATATTAATCCCGATTATGTTCTTGCTCATTTTAATCTTGCAAGATGTCATGAGATACTAAACGAAAAAATTACGGCGGCAAAAGAATATCAAAAAGCGCTAAATTTAAATCATACAAAAAATGAGCTTGATTTTAAAATAATCGAGGATAGATTATATAAACTATTTGAAACATAGTGAGTGTAATCATCACCAAAAGAAAGAAAATGTATAAATTAAAAAAAATATTACATTCGACAACAACAAAAGTTTTAAGCGCAATACTTGTTATTGCGCTATTGGCAAGCGGATTTTTTTATTTTGATTTTTATAAAAGACAAATAAACAAAGCAAGGGGTTACTACTGGGTATTTCAGGGAGATAAAGCCTATAAAAAGCATGACTTGCAAAAAGCAATAAGCTGTTATAAAAGAGGGATAACTCTCCACCCGTCACATTATAAAGCTTTATATAATCTTGCAAACATTTATGTAGTATATGAAGATTACTACAGCGCCTTGGAAAACTATGAAAAAGCTCTTTTAATAAAACCTGATTACGATACGGCAAGAATAGACTATGCAATTATTTTGTCCGAAACATACGACACCGACAAAGCCATTGAAGAATACAAAAAAGTTATTGAAACAAAACCGAAATTTATCAAAATTCCTTTTATAATAGACAGAAAAAAATCATATACATATAACAAAGCTGTGGCTTATTACAATATGGGACTGGCATACAGAACAAAATCAATGCTTGCGGGTTTAAATTCCACGGCAAAATCGTCATATTTAAATAAAGCCGGAGATTCGTACAAAAAAGCGGGAGAAATTTTAAATACATACAACACCAACTACAATCTGGGTCTTATAAATCAGCTTTTAAAAAATTCTTCTCAAGCGGGATATTACTATTGCAAAGCGATAGAATTATCACCGTTTGACTACGAAGCACATTTTAATCTCGCCGTTTTATTGAACGATTTAAACGAGTTTGAAGCTTCGGCGGATGAGTTTAAAAAGGCGGGATTGTTATTAGACAGCATTGGAGACAACATTAAAACAAGCTATATTTATAATATACTGTCAGAGGTTAATCAAAAAATTGCCATAAATGCAAATAATGATTATTATAAAAAAATCAAGGAAAATGATAAACTGATGCAAGCACAACAAACCTATAAAGGGGGGAAATTAGTTCTTGATGAAGAAAACGACAAAGAAATCGAAAAAAGCTTTTCAACTTGCGCAGGATATGAAATTTTTAGAGGGGATATATAGTTGGATTTTCAGACATTATATGATTTTTCTTATTCATTAAGCCAATATAGTGAAGATGCTCAAGACAGAGAAGCTTTGCTTTTTGGCATTAAAAAAAGCTTATCAATATTTTTTAAAATCGAAGATATTAAAATATACCTGCTGGACGAATTTTCCTACCTTTTAAAAGATTTTGCAAAACCTTGGGAAAATTTAGGTCAAAATGCACAATATAAAGAAATTGAAAAAATATTTGACGATTTTTTAACAAAAAAAAGCGAATTGAAAATAGACAAAAATATCCTGTATTTTCCCATTTCACAAAAAAATAAAACTTTAGGATTTTTAAAATTAATTTCAAGAGAAAAAATTAATCCCAAAAACGATTTTTTTAATATTCTTCCTCTGAGCGCAAAACAAATTTCGACTCTGTGTACAATTTTAAAAAATAATGAACAAATCAAAATAAGTTCAAAATTTCACCAAACGGTAAGGAACATTGCAAAAATAACGGAAACACAATACGAGCTTGATTATATCCTTCCCATAATCGGAGAAATGATTGACGGTTTTATTTGCGAACATTTAATTTATATTTTTATCAGAAGCAAAAGCAAAAAAGAATACAAGTTAATTTGGCCTTCAAATTGCTCGGATAACAAAATACACGAATATTTGGAAGAAATAACCCCAAAATCAAAAACAATTATTAAAGAAAACGGTAAAATGGGTATTTTTCCTCTTATAATCAACCAAAAACCATACGGCGCCATAGTTGCACATAATCACTTTGATAAAATTACATCCAAAGAAATCGAATATTTGGAAGAAATTCAATCACAAGCGCAAGTCACCCTCGAAAGAGCAAAATCCTATATAGAAGTACTGGAATATGCAACTCTTGATGCTCTTACGGGATATAACAACAGGCATCAATTTGAAAAAAGATTAAAAGAAACAACTTCGAGCGCAAAAAGAAAAAATCAACCGCTTTGCTGCATAATGTCCGATATTGACTTTTTTAAAAAAGTCAACGATACATACGGACATGCAGTCGGCGACTGCGTTTTAAAAACAGTAGCAAAAACAATTAAAAAAGAGCTCAGAGAATCAGACATTGCCTCACGATACGGCGGAGAAGAATTTATTTTTCTGCTGCCTCAAACAAGTCTTGAAGAAGCTTATGTTGTAGCGCAAAGATTAAGAAAAGCAATAGAAAATAAAAAAATTAATATTGAAGAATATAAAATTGACAATGTAAAGGAAATATCGGTCACAATTTCAATCGGAGTATCCGAATTTAATAAATCGGATAAAATGCCCGAATTGTTATATGAACATGCCGATAATGCTTTATATCAAGCTAAAAAATCGGGCAGAAACAAAGTTGTAATATATAATAAAAACAACTGAAGCCTTTGAAAATACAAAGGCTTCAGCTCAAAACATTTTGAAATAAATTAAACCGGCGCCAAAGCGCTTTTTTTAACCATTTTTTCAAATTGTTCAGGCAAACTCCTATATAATGTTCCATCTTTGTGTATTGCCACAACTTTAAAAGTTGCATCAATATACGTCTTTTCTTCATTTTCATCAGCAATAATCTGATGAAAAACAATATATGCTTTCGTAATATCGGCTATTTTTGTTCTGACTGTTATAATATCATCCAATTTGGCCGAAATTTTATACTTGATATTCATTTCACGAACAGGCATAACAATATCTTGATTTTCAAGCTCTTTTAAATACAAGCCGAACTTTTCGCACAAATAAACTCTGCCCATTTCGAGCCATCTTAGATAATTTCCATGCCAAACCACACCATAGGCATCAGTATCGGAATAAAAAACTTTTTGTCTGAAAGCATGTTCCATAGCTAAATTTTATCACAAATTTTATCCAAAACAGGCATTTCTTATTATATCTTTACTTTAATAAATAAAATATTAAAATATTTTTGAAAATTTACTCTTTTTAAAACAATGATGGTGTATAAAATATTTTATGTTATTATTTTTTTATGTACGAAATAAAAGTAGAATCACATTTTTCTTCCGCCCATCATTTGCTTAATTACAAAGGCAAATGTGAAAATATTCACGGACATAATTGGAAAGTTGAAGTTTATGCGCAAGGCAATAAACTTGACAATTCTAATATATTAATCGATTTTAAAGTTTTGAAAAAAGAGGTCAATGAACTTGTTGAATATCTTGACCATAAAGATTTAAACCTGCTTGATGAATTTAAAAACGAAAGCCCCTCAAGCGAATTCATAGCAAAATTTATCTACACCAAAATGAAAGAAAAGATAGAACTAATCTCAAGAGTTGATGTCTGGGAAACACCGACTTCGAGAGCAAGCTACTTTGAATAAAGAGGATTTATGCACACTGTTCAAGCAATAATTACGGGAGTAATCCAAGGATTAAGCGAATTTTTACCCATTTCAAGTTCCGCTCATATAGTTTTTTCAAACGAACTGTATAATTTAATTACTCACACAAATAATGTAATTTCTCACGAAGAGGAAATATTTTTTGATATTATGGTGCATTTGGCAACTTTATTTGCCGTAGTTATTTATTTCTATGCCGATTTAAAAAATATTTTCAGCGATTTTTTCAGCTCGCTTAAACAAAAAAACTACGCTTGCGAAAATTTTAAAATCGTTGTTTATATTATCGCATCCGTAATTATAACAGGAATTATAGGACTGTTGTTAAAAGACAGCGTTGAAAACTTAATCAAAAATCCGAAATATATATGCTTTTTCTTAATTGTAACGGGTTTTATTCTTCTTACAAGCGAAAAATTTTATAAAGGGGATAAGAAGCTTAATTTAAAAAGCGTAGTTATAATATCAATCGCTCAAGGACTTGCGGTATTTCCGGGGTTTTCAAGAAGCGGATTAACGATTTCAAGCGCTGTTTTCTGCGGCTTGGACAGATTTAATTCGGCAAGATTTTCTTTTTTAATGAGTATACCTGTTATTTTTCTTGCTTCTTTAATTTATCCTTTGATGGAGCTTGATTTTTCTCAGATTGCAAATTTTAACCTAAAAGCAATCACCATAGGATTTTTTGCTTCTTTTATATCAGGTTATCTTTGCATTAAATATTTTATGGAATTGCTTAAAAAAATAAGCCTTAAAGGCTTTGGATATTATTGCATATTTATTTCAATAATAATGTTTATATTATTTCAATTCGTTTATCGTCTTTAACGACTAAATTATCTTTTTGAGGCAGTTTAGATATATAATTGCACATTGTTTCATCTTTATCGTAATTAAATTTTTCTGCTTCAAATTTAGGTGCTAAATCAGGATATTCGCCGTCCGCTTTTGCGACAAAATCATCATAGCAGGCGCTGTAGGTAATATCTTGAGAAGGATTATTTATGTCAATCGGAACTGTTTTTCCTTGTTTATCAATATAGCTCAATTCTAACAGGTTTCCTTTTTTATCCGCTTTATATCTCATGGAGCTAAAATGTAAAATCCCAGGAGCACCCTCTTCATCTGCAAAAGAAGCTTTTAGAGAAGCTTTCAGAGCATCAACCACTTGTTTTTGCGTTACACGGGTCTTAATCAGCTTGTTTTTCATCGGGCTTGATTCTTCGACATCACGCTTGGTTAAAACACCTTCTTTCGGAACTTTTCTTGTATTTGCGGCATTTACTATGGCAAGCTCGACATTCATTTCTTCCTGCATTGAATCGGCAATCATATCAGTCCAAGCACAAGGGTCTAATCTTCGATTTTGAGGCATGGGGTCAATTTCAGATATCTTGGCAATTTCAGGACTTTCGCCCATCTGTTCTTTTTTAACATATTCTATAACGGGGCTTTTTTTCCTGTTTATGCTTTCAAAAAGCTGATTTGCAACTTTTTTTATAACCCCGTTGCTGTCAAATTCCGCTTCCAAAATACCGTAATATTTTCCGTTTTCTCCTGCTTGGGTGATTATAACAGGTTCATTTGTTTTTGACATTACAATATTTTCACTGCCCGTTCCCTCAACAACGCTGTGAGAATGACCTCCTATTATGATATCAAGCCCGTCAAGCGCACTTGCAAGACGTTTATCCATATCATAACCGCTGTGAGATACCAAGATAATTTTATTTATGCCTTGTTTTTTAAGATTATCAATTTCATCTTGAAGGCTTTTAACCGTTGCATCAAAATCCTTGACC
>CANQAW010000050.1 GCA_947589525.1 Candidatus Gastranaerophilales bacterium | reverse complement strand
GGGAAATTGAGATACGTATACTTTCATTTATGCATGTTTCGTCAAAGCCCATATTATGCAACACGCGCGAAGGTTTTGAAACTGCGCAAGCGCTTCCCGTCGATGCGGCGATATCCGAAGAAATTGCTTTCAGCAAAACCATATTATTATAGCCGCGCAAGCGCACATTCAATAAGCCCGGAACACGGCCCTCAAAATCATTATTCAATTCCATTTGATTACCGAATTTGGCTTGCAGTTTTTGCAAAACTATATTTTCATATTCTTGCAGCCTTTTATGATTTTCGTCAAAATCAGCCAAAGCTATTTCGCAAGCCTTGCCGAAACCGACAATAAGTTCATTTGCCAAAGTTCCCGCCCTATATCCGCCTTCCTGCCCACCGCCGTGTATAAGCGGAATCAAATCGTTGTCGTCGCCATTGCGTTTGACGAGACACCCTATGCCCTTAGGACCGTAAATTTTATGCGCCGTAAAAGTTATATAGCGCAATGAAGAATATTTTTTTATGTCGATTTTTACTTTACCTATTGCCTGCGTTGCATCGATATGTAATTTCACATTATGTTTTTGGCATATTGCATCTATAGCGGGCAAATCTTGAATTGTTCCCACTTCATTGTTCACATATATAACTGAAACCAACGAAGTATTGTCATCCAATGAAGCGTCAAGTTCGTGAAGATTGAGCCTGCCCGTCTTGTCGACCGATATTATAGAAATTTCCGCTCCGAGCTTTTCAAGAAATTCACATGTCTCGTATACGGAAGAATGTTCTATGGAAGAAATTACTATCTTGTTTTTTTGTTTGCAGTTCTTCCAATACACCCCTTTAAGCGCTAAATTATTGGATTCCGTTGCACCGCTCGTAAAAATCACTTCGTCGGGTTCGGCGTTTACGGCTTTCGCCACACTATTCCTTGCCAAAGATATCAGTCGCTTTGCATCTTCCGCAGGGGCATAAAATTTTGCCTCAGAATTGCCGTAAGCTTCTCCCGCTTTAAGCATCTCGCGCAAAATTTCTTCCTTTATCCGTGTTGTCGCCGCATTATCCAAATAAAGCATATCCCTACCTACTCATATCGATTAATTTTTCAAAAAATTTATCTTTGTTGTCAATATAGCGATACTCGGAGTATAGAAAATCCACCCCGCGCTTTATATGTGCGCACGTCAATTCGGGAAAAAATTCTTCATCGGTTATATTGACGCCAAGATGATTTATCATTAAAAGTCTGAATATATCTTCCGCCTGCCCGAAAATAGTCAACCGCTGATAATCGATGCCGCCTTGATTTTTTATATCATAAATCACCCTTTCACCGTTAACTATGCGGGGGTCTCCCTCTTTTTTTAAAGAACAGGCTATGGCGATCCGCATAATGGCTGCCTTTGACGAAAGTCTGATCTTTCTGTCAAGTTCCGTTAACTTCATTTCGGTATCGGCAGATGTTCTTAATCTTAAATTCATAATTTTTTATCGTCCGTCAAAAATATTTTTCTTCAATTATCGAGGAATTCGTTGCGTCGTTATAATTCAATAAATAAGTCTTTGATATACGTTCTCGGATTAATTCGTAATTTTTTCCGGTAAATTCGGTGTCTGTCGATAGAATCAAAACCTGATCGCTTATGCTTGAAACTATTTTATCTATAAACAGAGAACGCGTAGCCCCGTCAAGACGAGCCAACGGCGTGTCAAAGACAAACATTTCCCGTCTGCCGGAAGCCTTAAACATAGCCCATATGATACAGCTGACTAAAATCTGTCTTTCTCCTGCCGAAAGCGCGGAAACATCAAAAGGTCGGTTGCCGGAATACAGGCGCAAACTAAAGTCGTTGTCTATTATTATTTCAGACAAATAATTGCTTTTTCGTACAGTTTCATTGAATTTTTCACAGGTCATTACCGATAGAGCTTTCAATTTATCTGCAGTTATATGAGCAATCAAATCATTAATAATCTTGATTGAATCACTGCATATCAGATAGCTTTTGCTGACAGATCTTTCACGTCTGCACACCTCAAGCATATTTTCATATCTCTTTATCATCATCCCGACTTCTCTGTTCAAGTCATCTATATGACCGTCTAAATCAAGTTGATTATTCTTTAATGTCGACAGCATCTCCGCCAATTGACCGATTTCAACGATGATTTCGTCTAACCGTGATGTCGAGGAACTGTTTTCCAGCGTCGAACGCAATTGCAACATATTGCCGACCAAGCTGTTTTTGCCCTCTAATATTGCCCGTACGGTAAATATCTTTTCGTAGGTAGATTGAACCAATTTTTCCAGATCGACTATATCGTCCTCTTTAAGTCCGAATAACATTTTTTCGTCATCAGACTTTAATTTATTAATATATACCGAAAAATCTTCGTGCATATAGCGCTGCACCTGTTCAAGCATGGTCGCATATATTTTGGGAAGTTCTTTTCTGCTGCGTTCTGTAATATTCTTTAACTCATTCAATACGATGCAATAGGGTAAAAAATCTTCATAAAATTCCCGCAGAACTCTATTATTGTCCTCCGATAACTTTTCGAGATTTTTAACCTCGTTTTTTAGATTAATTGATTGGGTTTTCGATATCCCGCCGAGCCTTATGAATTCATTCTGAAGAGAATCGACACGCGTTTTGATATCTTTAATTTCATTATCTGTTTCTCTCTTTCGTTCTCTTGCCAACGCCAATGTCGACTTCTTATTATTGATATCTATCAATAATGAAGTCAAATCGAAGTCGGCGCTTGCATTAAGTTTATCTTTTTCGGTATTCAGGTATGTAGTTAAATCTTCGCGAAACTGATTCAATATGTCAATGTTGAAAATGCTGTTGAACATATTTTGAATATAGCCATTTGTCCTGTTTGAATCAATGATACGCCCTATTGTTTCCCCATCAAATATAAAGGAATTAATCAATTCAGGAGAAGTCACTGCCCGTAATTTACAAATAAACTCCATACAATCCGAATCATTTAAAAGTGTGCCGTCTTTTATTACTTTAACATTTTCAACGAGACCGTTATTGTTCTTGTCCCATGTGCGTAAAATGATATATTCGTTCTTTTCAAGCTTTTCAACGAGTTCTATGGTAATTCTTATGGAATACTCTTTATTAACCGCATGATAGGACAGCAGACTTTCGACTTCTTTAAAATAAGACATATTTTCGGTCTTATAGCCATATGCAAAGCATCCATACAACCCAATTTTTATCGCTTTAAGAATGGTCGTCTTCCCTGCCCCGTTTTGACCCCCGATCAGTATTATGTTTTTTGAGTTCGAAGTATTAAAATCAATTTTATGCCGCCCCGAATAAGGACCTATGTTCTGTAGCTGCAACTCTTTAATCTTCATCGGAATTCTCCCGTTGGTCAATCGAAAGGTACTCTTGGTTTAGCCGTTCTCTAATTTGTTTGATGACTTCCGATCGACGGCGATAACCGATATTCGTCTTCTCCAAATCAAGCAGTTCTTTAAACATGGAAAAATCAACGTCGTTCTTTTCGCAGATACGCATAAGATACATATAATCTTCCTGATTCAACAGCTGAATATCGTCACTTACAATCTCATAATTGTCATAATATTTTTTGTAAATGTTAAATACAGAATTATTGAGATCTCCTTCTTCGTACCAAAGCTTTTGAATCATCTTAAGCTCTTCCATTTTTATCAAAGTATAGCCGTTATGCAAGCCGTGTTGTACTTGTAACAGTCGATCCAATATTTCCTTTCGCGTATCCAACGTAAAAGGGCCAACGCCCAAGCGGTAATATTCATCGTCTAATTTTTTAATAATAATTTTAGGTTCGTCGCCGGATCGCAAATCTATATTATTATTTACAATATAATTTTTTGCCGCTTGCTCCACGTCGCCGTTTTCGAAAACTTGCCACACTTCATTATCATCGTCAACCCACGCGTTTACTTTTTTATGAATGGCATTACGGGTTCTTCTACCTTTTGAAGGTATAACTATATTGCCATCTGTATCCGTGCCGACTCTTGCATAATATAAGCTGCCGTTCCTGCGACAATGCATTCTCCGACTTTTTTCATCCCTTATTGAATATAGCCAATTGCGGTATTCAAGTAAAGGCGTCAACCATTTAACGCCGCTTTTTATAAATCCCGTTAAAGACTTGTCTTCATTCACAACCGTACAAACCCAGCATCCGAATCTGCTATTGCCGCAAGTTGTTTTCTTCTTATCCTCATCCGATATCATCATAGGACATTCTTCACCTGTTAATGAATCTTGGTAAAGCTTAAATAGTTTTGTATTATCCGATCCCCAGGGTGAATCAGTCGTCAACAGATAATTCCAGACATCGTCTTTTGTAAAATTACGTATAGGCGCAAAGACGAAAGAATTAGCCTGTGTGGTGTGCCGCATCAAATCTTTGCCTTCAATCGTATGGTTATCCAACACCCTGTCGCGAGAATTGCTTTCGCCTTCACGCACACCCAGGATCATAACAGTCTCACCGTATTTGTTTATCAAAGATTCTATAAATTTATTTGCCGGCTCTATCTTTAATCTGTCTGTACACCAACGAAACATTTGATTGGGACACGGATAACCGCGCCCTATTAAATTAGCCCAAAAACTTTTAGATATTTCAGGTCTGATTATGTGCGCTTCAACGGGGAGTTTGAAATTATCGGCAAGCCGGTTGATTTTTGCAATTGTTTCGGCTATAGTGTCTATAATCATGGGTGTTTCCACCATGGTGTCAGACGATATAACATATACCTTTTTATGCAAGGCAATATTTTCATCATTCATATCCATCAAAGTATCAATGATAATCTGTGTAGTGCAAGTTGAATCTTTCCCGCCGCTGTAACCGATAATCCAAGGCATATCATCTTGAAGGTACACCCTCTTGATTCTTGCTTTGGTTTCGGCAACCAACGTTTTAATATCTATTTTATCAAGTAATCCCATCAGTTGCCTTTAACCTCTTTCTCTTTGATTATCTCATCCTTGCTTAATGCAAACCCGAGTTTTAACTTTATATAATTGCAAATTTTAATTACTGCCGCTTCGGTATTGATTATTTTACCTCGTTCATCTATAGCTCTGTTTCTCCAATCTATGTTAGAACGCGACCAATCTATATTTTTCAGTTCACAACAACAAGCCATCTCGTCCCCGTGTTCTGATAAATATCTTCCCAATCGCCCGAAAGCGTTCATTGTTACAGCCAAAGTCAAAATATAATCTTCTCGCAAAGAACTCTTCGTCAGTTCTCTTTTTTCCATCATGTTCCATTCGGGTATTTGAGAAAAAATCAAACCCCAGTAGCTAATTAAAAATTCGATTGTATCTTCAGTAATCAAATCTTCTTTTACTATGCGCTTACTTGCTTTCGAGAAATTTGCAAGAGTAAATAATTTAAAAGAGTTTTTACCTAAGTTATCGTTCTCTTTATCCACATATTTAGATAAAAATGCAACCGCAGCGACAACGCTTTTGACGGCATTTGAAAATTCGTCCCTGTTATCATACAGCGTAGATAAGGATTTCGTAGATTTGACGGCATGCTTATTCAAATCCGCAAACATCTGCTGACTCCTGTGCAATCCCTCATCCTTGAAAAAAACAATCGAGATTGTCTCACCACGCAGAGTAGTATCTTCGTTAATTGCCGCCTCTATTGCTGCCTTACGGTGTTGCCCGTCATTTATAACAAAAACCGCATCCATATTCACGTTTAATGTGCCTATGTCATTGCCTGCCCCAATTGGAACAAATTCAAATTCTCCGTCTATTGAAGCGGACAGGGCGGAAAACACGTATGAACTACGATTGGTTAAAATGTAATCTCTCATTTCGGGAATTCGGGCTTCGTTAATCCTTCGTTGCGCCCTGAATTCCGGAGGAATGAAATCCTCTTCATTATGAAATAATTTGGGAATCAGCCCGAGCGGAACCATAGCAATATAATAATCTTTCCCCGCTTGTAATCCTTTAACGGCGGGAAAATTGTATGTAAACATTTTTTCCCTCACAACAGAAATGCTATACTTACGTATATACGTAAGTATAGCATTTTTTGCCTAATATGTCAATTTCTATTTACAATAATTGTTTACAAGACTATTTAGATATTTGTTCAACATATTCTTCCATAATTTTTACTAAATTTTCTTTGTAATACTTTAAAATCGCAGACTTTACTATACTTGTTTGTTATATGAGCAAGATCGGGATATGATGAACCGTATTTTTTAAAAATCTTCTTTATCTTTTTAAAATATTCGTAATTCATATCCGATGCAAAAGCGCTACGCCCTTTTCCATTGAGTATGTCTATTTTATCCTTAATTGACAAATTACCCATATCAGCATTGATATTGGAGTTAACATACAAATAATTAACGGGGCATGAAATATATTTAGTTAAACATTTCGGCAATTTTTTTTCAGTTTCAATCGATTTGGAACCGTACTTGAATGTAACCTTATGGCTTTTATTTATAAAAAAATGTTCTGCGGTATTGCTCGAAGAAGTTAAAAATTCTTTTAGATTTCTCTGATTGAATGAAATTACATTCGTCGATATCCGAGAAAATTCTTTTATAGCTATAATGTGTTTAGGTAAATATTTACCGCTTGAATTAGTAACTTTCCCGTTAGCGGTAATTTTTTTAAAATAATTGATTCGATCTTTACAGTCTGACCAAAGTTTCAACGTTAACTTTTTAAGTTTGTCCATCCAATCACGGGCAAGAACCACTCTTATCAGTTTTACTGATTCCTTTTTACCGCCGGTCAAAGTGAATAAAATACTGTATACATATATGTAAAATATTATATCCACATCGCTCCTGACAATAGTTTCCTTATAGAGCACATCCAAAAAATATTTCATGACCAGCATTTTCGGTACTTCATCGTCAATATGAATTATTGCAGATAATATCGAAAAAATGCAGTCAATAGTATCTTCATCACAACTGCTGTCTTTAAGTTTATGTCTGAGCTCTGACAGCCCATCGCCTGTATAAACATTTTTTAAAAAAGCCGTAACAGCTTTTAACTGCTTTATTGCATCTTTGAAATATTGCTGATTATTGATAGCTTTTAAAATATTTGTCCCCGATTCATAGGTGTGTCCGTTTATTTCAATGACCTTTTCAAATTTTAAATCGGTTTTTAAAGTTGATAATTTATAGTCGATATATTCATTAACAGTGCATGCGAAATAATGGAAATAGAATGTAGGTAAAGAATAGTTTTCCAATCCGACTGTCCTTAATTCCTTTATTGCTTTTTGAACATTTGCCCATTCTGCAGACATTGTCTGAAAATCAATCTTAAATAAATTGGCTTTTAAAATATCTATATTGTCCAATTTTACCGATTTATCATTTAAATCAAGATAATAATCTACATAGATCTTTGAATTTGAATTGCTTGCAAAAATTATATTGATTTCACTGAATAACAGATTGTCCTTCAATTTTTTTAAATTATCAGGACTCATGTCTTTGATATACTTTTGAATTTCTTGCCAAATAATTTTAAACCTTTCACGCTGCTCCAGAATATCGGATTTAATATATGTATCTTTATTCGGGCTTTGAAGTATTTTCTCCTCATCAAAATCCAAATCCAACACGTCAAACAACTTATCATAGGTTTTATTTTCAAAACCGCACAAAGGAGAAGTCTGCGATAGTTTCTTGTCTATAGCTTTCAGAATCAAAATGAAAACACTGATTCTTTGCTGTCCGTCAATTATCTCATAATCTAAATCGCCGACCTTATTCAGTAATATCGTCCCCAGGAACTTATCGGAAGAAACCAAATCATCTAACAATATTTTTACATTTTCCGCTTTCCATCTGATTTCTCTTTGGTAAGCAGGTATGGAATATATACGGTCCGCCGATAAATTATAAGTGGCTTCGCCCAAATTACTCTTCGTTTTAAATTCATAATTTTTATTATACAAAAAATCTTCAACTGTTAACATTAAACATACATGATTCATAAAAGTACCTTACAATAAATCTTTTGTTGATAAAATGATATAGTCAATCTATTTAAAATAATTTCACTGTTTTCGGCGACTAATAGTCTGTTTTCGATTGTTTAAGCGCTTCTGTTAATATCGCTTGATATTTTTCACGATTATATTTCCAAACTTCAGTCATTTCTTTAAAAATTTTGGCGCAATGCCTTGGCGTACGATTGGAATAAAGCAGACTTTCTATAGCTATGGCTTGTAGGACCATTCCATTATAGTTGCGAAACCTTTCATCATAGTCTATACCCAAATTTTTAGCTCTATTACGTAAAGTTTCGGAAAGGGCATGTAGTTCATGTGCCCTGACAGTATTATCTGAATTTATTTTCTCGACACATTCAATCAATAAAGCCGTTTCATACATATCCCAATTTTTCGATCTTCCCATTTAAATACCCTCTTTTAAAATATCATGGCCCAATTGCATATTTGCTATATATTTTCAAGATTAATCACTGACAAAACAAATTAACTCATCTTCAAGCAAGTAGCTTATCGACAAGTTCTTTAGCCTGTTCTCCGATTAAAAGATTTATCATCATTTTATCATAAAATTTAATATCAATATCCGGATAAATTACTTAATACCCTCACTGATTTTGTCTTAACAGCTACATAAAATTAAGTGTTACGATGCATATTATACCATAATTTTAATAATTAGAAAAGTTTTTGATAAATAAATTTTAAAAATCACAAAATTTAATCTTTGGGGATATGTTTTCTTTTAGTCAGCATTGTGTTTCGACAAATCCACCATGGAACAACCATCTGAATGAAACGTAGTCCGACGCCGAAATTCGGCATTTTTATCACTTTACCCGAACATATTATATAGTTAAAATCTTATAATCCATGAGATAGTTATATCACCTCGATGATAGGCTGTCAAGGGGCTACTTTTTAATTTATTGCTTGTCCAAAATTATCCACGAATTCGTAAAAAAATAAAATTCCAATAATTTTGATATTTAATTTTATATTAAAAATTAAAAACAAAGAAAAAGACCCGGTGCAGGCACCGAGCTTTCTAGAATAAATCTAAACACTAAAGCCACCTTTTACAATGTTTATTATGCATTCTGGTGGCGTTTTTATACATCTATTATATAAACAAGTTTTAGCATTGTCAACCATTTTTTTAAAAATTTTTTATTTTTTTTGAATAAATTTGGTTGACATCTCTAAAAAACCTAAAAGCCGAAATGATTGATTGGTTACCGCTAAAAGCCGTTTTGTATTTTTTACGTGACTCATTTATAAAAGTTTTCAATTCCTTAACATTTCTATCAATATGATCTTGCGGTTCAATCAAGCAGTACAAATGAAGAACATTGCAAATATCAAATATAATAGTTTTTGATAAATTAGTCTTTAAAGTTCTTTCGCCTATTCCGTGCTCCCTTAAGTATGCGGAAACTTGTGGATTGTATTGCCCTCTTATAATATTGAGTTTCGATATAATGGAGCCATTATGAGCGACACAATTTCTCACTTGGCGTACTGAATTCAAAAAACTTGAAAACGACGTTAAGTTTTTTCTATGCAATCTTATGGCATATTTTTTGTAAAAAGAATTGAAAATTCTTTCGAGAACGCCATACGGCAAAGTATATAAAAAGGACTCAAATGAATAATTATCTGAAAATCCATGCGGATAATTCATATAATCATCAGCTTCTTCTTTGAAATAACGCGATAAAAAAACGTAATCATTTTTTATATAAGATTGCAAAAATTCGTCAGCTACACCCAATTTATAAATGTTGTTTATTAAAATAGTTTTTAATTGAGCCTCTATCTCAAGACAGATGCGCATTAATTGGATTGCAAGTTCTTCGTCAATTTGCGCCAAATAATAAAGTTGGGCAAACTCCAAATTGACAAACGAACTTAATTTAGCTTTAGAATTATATTTTTCAAATATTGATGAAAGTTCCAAAAGCCTTGACAAAGGAAACTCCTCATTCATTATCCGAAGAGCTTCTTTTTTATCAATAATATTGAATTTTACATTCTGTATTTCCAATGTTTCTAGCCGACTTATACTGTCTTCGGATGTAACATTGGAATTTGCATATTTTTCTTTTAGCGTATTTATTTGATACATGTTTACACTATGTTTTATTATATTAATTTTTATATGTTAAATTTAAAGGCTGTAGCGGGGCAGTATCTATTTTTTGAATGGATTCAACTTTATTCGATAACACTATATATTGAGCATAACAGTTTAGCATACTCATAATTAGTTTTGCCTTAGCACCATCTTTATCGCCTAAGAAGTCGGTCTTTATCCAGCTGTTGTCTTTCTGAAATGCATAACCAACAACTTGAAGATATCCGAATCTTCGCAAAGGCTGTCCCTTTGTTCTACATTCAAGAGGAATCACTACAAGCTGACAACGCTTATGTATATATTCATTTGGATAATTCTTCTGTGTACCATCAGCAAACAGTTCAA
>CANQAW010000049.1 GCA_947589525.1 Candidatus Gastranaerophilales bacterium | reverse complement strand
TAAGCGCCTATGGCATATTTGCCGGCAAGCGCTTTTTTGAACATTTCATTTGTTCCGACTAATTTTCTTTCACTCATAAGTTTTTATCCTTTAAATAAATACCTCTACGCATTTAATGTACATCAAAAAAATGTTAAATATTGTAAATTTTTCAAAAATCAATCTTTAGAATTACGTCAAAATACCGATTATATAAATAAAAAATTGTGTGTATAAGGAAGGTTAATATGTCATCGGAAAACTCAAAAATTAATGCGGGAAATCTGTTAGGCGCAATCAGAGACTTGTATAAAACAAAGTCATCAAAAATTAATGATGATATATTTAAAACCGCATTTGATGAGGCTAATACAAACGGAAAAGGCGTATGTACACAAAAATTGCTCAGCCAAATTGAAGATATGACAGGAGTTAGTATATATGACTTTTCTTCACAAGAACAGGATGCAATAAGCGCAACTTTAAATGCAATTGCCGATGATAACCATTATGTGTTTGATGACTGGGAAGATTTGAATGATATATCCGACGAATATTTAGCGCTGCTTCAAGAAAACGAATCGGTAAATAATATGTTTGCTCAATCGTTGAATAATGAAAGCATTAATAATGAAGCCGATATAGTTGATGATAACGGTGAAAATAAGACAAATATCTCTGATGAAGTTGAAAATACTGCTCAATCAAAAACAGATGAGGAAAACGGCAATTATGTTAAAAAACTGGAAAGAAAAAACAGCTACGCACTTTTAGTACAAACAGAAGACGGCTATAAAGTTCAAATTTATACTCCTAAAGGAAAATTTGTAAAAGAAAGAGATGTCGTAAATTCGGATTGGGAAGCTTTTGGTTTGGAAAATCCCAATAAAACACAAGAAAATTCAGCCGTAAATGATAACAGCTCTTCTGATAGCGAAGTATCAAATGAAAATACGGATAACGGCAATATCGAATCCGACATGGATAGCGAAGATACTAAAACCGAAAACACGGATAAAGTTGAAGGCGAACTGAAACGGGTTGAAAATGATAACGGATATTCGGTATTAGTACAAGACGGCGAAGAATATAAAGTTCAAATATACACTAAAGACGGCAGATTAATAAAAGAAAGAGCCGTTACCGATTCCGATTGGGATGTGTTTGGTGTAATGAATCCGGAATTTGAGCAAGCCGTTGAAACTGACGTTAATGCAAAACTGGCCTGTTTAACAAAAGATTGTGAACAAAAAACCATTGATACAATTGCATCAATGCAAAGCGATTATGAACAGGCAACATCTAAAGAAGGATTTTTCGGAAAAACAGCAGGAAAAATTAAAAACTTTTTTAACACAAAATACAGTCCTGAAAATATCCAAGATAAAATAATAGAATTGGCACAAAAAGGAGACAGCGCAACTCAAGATGAAATTGAAGAGGTTCAGGCACTGGTTGATAAATATTGTAATAAATCGGGCGGCGGAGCTGAAATAGTCAGCAACGCTACCGCAATTGCAGGAGGTATACTTGGAGGTATCGGAATTGCAGCAGCGGTTGCAGCTACCGCACCCGTGAGCATACCGACAATAGCTGTCGGCTTAATAGGAACGGCAGGCGCTTTCTTGGTCGGCGGTCTTTGCAAAATGGCTACAAAACAAGTCGAAAAAAATACAGATGAGATTGAAAATAACGAATTCAAAGGTTCTGATATGGCTAAAGACACAATTAGCGGCGGTGTTATAGGTGCAAGCGCATACGGCATATTTAAATCAATTCCTGCAGCAGTTAAATCATTCGGCGGGGCAATCGGAAGCGGCGCAAAGACAGTCGGTGATGCTGTTGTTTCAGGCGGCAAAGCAATACTAAAAAGGCTGGTAACGCATTTAAAGCCATAAAAGGGCGGTTTGGCTTTTAGATATTATATAATTAAACAATTTCAGTGCATTAATAATTATTAAATAGTATAATAATTTTATTAATGCATTATTTTGCGAGGAGAATATGAATAAAATTATAATTGCATCCGACCATGGCGGTTTGGAATTAAAAAATGTTATTAAAGATTATTTGATGCAAAATGGCTACAGTGTTTCAGATATAGGAACGGACAGTTCCGAATCCTGCGATTATCCGATATACGCTAAAAAGCTTTGTCAAAGAATTATTTCCAATGAGTTTGACAAAGGAATTTTATTTTGCGGAACAGGACTCGGCATGCAGATATGTGCCAACAAATTTAAAGGGATTAGAGCCGTTTGCGTATCAGATACATTTAGTGCCAAAATGTCAAGACAACACAATAACTCAAACGTCTTAACTCTTGGCGGCAGAGTTATAGGAACGGGTACGGCAAAAGAAATTGTTGATATATGGTTAAACAGCGAATTTTTAGGCGGAAGGCACCAAAAACGCATAGATATGATTGAACAGTTATAAATAATTATTTCCGTCTTGTATTAATGTTATTTTCATTGTAAACTTTCTGTAGAGATAGAAAATATACATAGGAAAACTTATATGTTTGAAAGATTTACGGAAAAAGCTATAAGAGTTATAATGTTAGCTCAAGAAGAATCCAGACGTCTTGGGCATAATTTTGTCGGAACGGAACAGCTTCTTTTGGGTTTGATTTCGGAAGGTACGGGGATTGCCGCCAAAACATTAAAATCAATGGGCGTCAACATAAAAGAAGCAAGGGAAGAAGTCGAAAAAATAATAGGCAGAGGATGCGGGTTTGTAGCAGTTGAAATCCCGTTCACGCCGAGAGCAAAAAAAGTTTTGGAACTGTCATGGGATGAGGCAAGACAACTGGGACATAACTATATAGGTACGGAGCATCTTCTGCTCGGTTTAATTCGTGAAGGGGAAGGAGTTGCCGCTAAGGTATTGGAAAATCTTGGTGTAGATTTAAATAAATGCCGTGCTAATGTTATAAAAATGCTTGGTGAAACAAAATCGAGTTCATCGGGTTCTTCGGGTTCTGCTCTTGCTACTCCCGGGGTTTCTCAAAAATCTGCCAAAACTCCTTCGCTTGATGAATTCGGTACGGATTTAACACTTGCGGCTCAAGAGCAAAGACTTGACCCTGTAGTAGGCAGAGAAAAAGAAATTGAGCGTGTTATTCAAATTCTCGCAAGAAGAACAAAAAATAACCCTGTATTAATCGGTGAACCCGGAGTCGGTAAAACTGCTATTGCTCAAGGTTTAGCTCAAAGAATTGTTGATTGCGAAGTACCCGATATATTGGAAAATAAAAAAATAATACAGCTTGATATGGGTCTTTTAATCGCAGGTACAAAATACAGAGGCGAGTTTGAAGAACGTCTTAAGAAAATTATGGATGAAATACGTCAGGCAGGAAACATTATTCTTGTTATTGATGAAATGCATACATTGATAGGTGCAGGGGCGGCAGAGGGCGCAATTGATGCAGCCAACATTTTAAAGCCGGCGCTGTCTCGAGGTGAAATTCAGGTTATTGGCGCTACAACGTTAGATGAATATCGCAAATATATTGAAAAAGACTCAGCTTTAGAAAGACGTTTCCAAACAGTCATAGTTGATCAGCCCAGTATAGAAGAAACAATAGAAATAATTAAAGGTTTAAAATCCAAATACGAAGAACATCATAAACTTATAATTTCAGATGAAGCAATTGTTGCGGCAACGGAATTATCTTCCAAATTTATTACGGAAAGATACTTGCCCGATAAAGCCATAGATATAATAGATGAAGCTGCCTCAAAGGTAAGATTAAACGTTTCAACTTTGCCCCCCGAAGGCAAAGAGCTTGATAAACAGCTTAAAGCAATAATAAAAGAAAAAGAAGAGGCTATCAGAAATCAAGAATTTGAGCGTGCTTCCGACCTTAGAGATGACGAAGCGGAGCTTAAAGATAAAATTCATGAAGCATCTGAGGCTTGGAGAGAGTCTCAGGAAGAAAATAAACCAACGGTCGGAGTCGAAGAAGTTGCACAGGTTATTGCAACTATAACAGGCATTCCCGTTACAAAAATAACCGAAGCCGAATCCGAAAAATTATTAAAACTTGAAGAAACTCTTCACAACAGAGTAATCGGTCAGGCTGATGCCGTAACTTCTTTGGCAAAATCAATCAGACGTGCCAGAGTAGGACTAAAATCGCCTAACAGACCAATAGGAAGCTTTATTTTTTCTGGTCCGACAGGCGTTGGTAAAACCGAACTTGCCAAAGCGCTTGCCGAAGCTGTATTTGGCTCTGAAGACAACATGGTTAGAGTTGATATGTCGGAATTTATGGAAAAACATGCGACTTCCAAATTAATCGGTTCTCCTCCAGGGTATGTCGGCTATGACGATGGCGGAAATATGTGCGAAACAATAAGGAAAAAACCGTATTGCGTCGTTCTGTTTGATGAAATTGAAAAAGCACACCCCGATGTGTTTAATATAATGCTTCAAATACTTGATGACGGTCGTTTGACGGATTCCAAAGGAAGACATATTAATTTTAAAAATACAATCATCATAATGACCTCTAATGTCGGTGCAAGTATGATTACAAATACTCAAAAGCTTGGATTTTCAGTTTCGGGTGACGACAAAAAAGACAGATACGAAAAATTAAAAGATACCGTAAATGAAGAACTAAAAAAGGCTTTCAGACCGGAGTTTTTAAATCGTGTTGATGATATTATCGTATTTGCTCATTTAAGCCATGAAGAAATCAGACAAATTGTAGATTTAATGATGAAAGACCTGTTTAAACGTCTTTCGGAAAGAGAATTAACAATCGAAGTAACCAACGAAGCAAAAGATTATTTAGCCAAAGAAGGTTATTCCGAAACATACGGCGCCCGTCCGTTAAGACGTGTAATTCAAAGAAAAGTTGAAGACGTATTGGCGGAAGAAATTTTAAGCGGTAATTATAAACCTAAAGATAAGCTTAAAATGGATATAAAAGACGATAAAATCATTATTGAAAAAGTATAAAAATAAAAAGCTTCAGTTTTTGAAGCTTTTTATTTACACATAAAAAAATGTTTGAGCTAACTCAAACATTTATAAACACGAGGATATCAAGAGAGAGTAAAAAATATCTTTATTATTGTTTAATTTTTAATGTCGTTTTCGTTTCCTTACACTATAATAAAGTTTTTTTCGAAATAAAAATTGCTAAATATAAGTTTCATTGTTAATAAAAATTAATATAAAAAATCAGCTTGCACAATTGCAAGCTGAAATGATATAAAAATATTTTTTATACTGTAACTTCCTCTTGTTCACTTTCCTGTAATTTCATATATGCCGTGGTTGCAAAACAAATGCCTGAACAAACCTCATTAACGCAATCATTTTTATGTTTATGACAATGAAGAGGAAAATTACTTAGAAATTCATTTTTGAAGTTTAGCAAATATTGATTGCATTCAACCCAATTTCTAAACTGTCTGTAGTTACTAATGGGAATTAAACCATCAGGAACGGAAGAACAATATTTAATTGATTTATCTACCATTATATCAAAAATAGGACTACATCTGTTTACCATGTGAAGTCCGGTAACTTTGTAATCTTCAATCAGTTTTGCAAATGCACCTGGTGTAATTTGGCACATATTTGTAGGACAATCAAAACCAATTCTAATACTTGGAGTTTCCTTTTTGGCAAGCTCGCAGAATTTTAAAACAGGCTCATCATAGCAGAGTAATTCAACCTTATTTTTATGAAAAGGAGTAGCAAGCCCAAGTCTATAGTGATCAACTATATCAGGGTACATTTTTCCTATTCTGACCATATTTTCAATAGAGCGCATGTCATACTCAGAATCCATCATTAATGTAATACCTATTGACATCTTTACATTATGCTTATTGAAAAGTTTAATATTCTCATCAAATAAATCTTTAAGTTCATCTCTCGTTGTAGTATTAACAAGCCAGCTAATATCGGGACATTGCGATAAAATTTGATCAAGCAGTTTAGTATCCGTTAAAATATTTGAAAATACCGTAACGCGATATTCTTCACGTGTTCTTTTTAAAATTCTTAAAATCTCGGGATGTAAAGTAGGTTCTCCTCCTAAATATGCAATTCTGCTTGAACCTTTAGACCAAAGCAGAATATCTTCAATGTCGGAATAATTTAACATCATATTTAACTGATGATAAGAATCTTGTTGAAAACAATACTTGCAGTTGTTGTTACATTTTGAAATAATACTTACGTTTACCATAATACCAGCCTTTTTTATTAAATTATACGGCAGATAAAATTAATTATCAAATTGTTTAAACAAATATACAATTTAATGCTAAAATTAATAAATATGAAAACGTTAATAATAATACCGACATATAACGAAAAAGACAATATAAAAAATCTAATCGACAAAATTTTTTTAACATTAAAAAACGTAAACGATTGGGAAATTTTGTTTGTAGATGATAATTCAAAAGACGGCACAAAAGAAATTATACAAAACGCAATATGTGATAAAATTCATTTACTTCAAAGAACGGACAAGCTCGGACTGGCAAGTGCTTATATTGACGGAATTAAATACGGTATAAGATACAATTACGATGCTTTTATCCAGATGGATGCCGATTTTTCACACAACCCTAAATATCTTGTTAATATCATAGAATACTTGAAAAACTCTGATTTGGTTATAGCATCAAGAAACGTTCATGGCGGAAAGGTTATAGGCTGGAGTTTATTAAGAACAATTATATCAAAGGGCGGAAGTCTGTATTCAAGAATAATTTTAAACTGTCCTATTACCGATTTGACGGGCGGATTTAACGGATGGAAAAAAGATATAATCGAGAAAATAAATCTTAATGATATCATATCAAAAGGCTATTGTTTTCAAATTGAAATGAAATACAGAGCTTACAAAAAAAATGCTAAAATAAAAGAATTTCCTATCATATTTGAAGACAGGAAATTCGGTAAATCTAAAATGAATAAATCAATATTTTTTGAAGCGTTTATCAATGTAATTCGAATAAGATTTTTAAAATTAACTTAGCTTTTTGATAATATCTTTTACCAAAAGCATTTCATTTTCTATTTGAAGTTTTCTGTCATTTGTTTTATCAATAACTTCTTTAGGCGCATTTTTAACGAAATTCGAATTATTCAATCTTGAAACTATTGATTTAAACTCATTATCCAGTTTATCAAGCTTCTTGTTTTGTCTTACAAGTTCTTGTTTAATGTCGATTAAATCTTCCAAAGGCACAATAATTTTGGTATCTTCAACCACACAAACCGCACTTTTAGCGATATCGGCGGTTTTAGTATATTCAACCTTCGAAACTTTAGCCAAAACGGACAAATAAGTAGAAATATTTTTAAACAGTTTCTCATTATTATCAATAAATATATTAATTTTTAAACCGAGCGGAATGTTAAATTCAGCCCTCAAATTACGCAATGACTTAATTGATTCAAAAACAAACTCCATTTGTTTACTTTCGGCTTCAAAAACGAAATTACCGCAATATTGAGGATAATCGCATTTTAAAATTCCGATTTGATTTTTTTGAACAGGAATTTTTTGCCAAATTGCTTCGGTTATATGGGGCATAATCGGGTGAAGCAATCGCAAGAATTTTTCCAAAACATAAAGCAGAACTTTTTCGTTTTTTTCAATTTTAGAAAGCTCAATGTACCAAGAACAGTATTTATTCCAGAAAAATTCATATAAAATACCGGCAACTTCTCCAATTCTGTAATTTTTCAAATTATCATTAACAATTTTTATAACATTATTCAACTCGTTTAATATCCATTTATCAGCTAAAGACAAATTTTCCAAATCGAGTTGTAAATTGTAGCTTTTTTCGGTTAAATTCATTAAAACAAAGCGCGAAGCGTTCCAAATTTTATTGGCAAAATTTCTGCCGTATTCAAATTTTTCATCGCTTATTTTAATATCCTGACCGCCGTATGTGCACAATGAAGTTAAGGTAAACCTTAAAGCATCACAACCGTACTTTTCAATTAAATCAACGGGGTCAATTGTATTGCCCTTAGATTTAGACATCTTTTGACCGTGCTCGTCTCTTATAAGACCGTGAATAAAGACTGTGGAAAAAGGTGCTTTTCCGGTAAATTCAAGTCCCATGGTAATCATTCTGACAACCCAGAAAAATATTATATCAAAACCCGTAACCAAAGTATTTGTAGGGTAGAACTTTTTAAAGTCGGCAGCATTAACATCAGGCCAGCCCATTGTTTCAAAAGGCCATAAACCCGATGAAAACCAAGTATCCAAAACATCCGTATCCTGAGTATAGTTTGCAGGATCGGGATTTTCAAGCGCAACAACCATTTCTCCCGTATCATTTTTATAATATGCGGGAATTTGATGACCCCACCAAAGTTGCCTTGAAATGCACCAATCACGTATATTTTCAAGCCACATTAAATAATTCTTTTCCCATCTTTGAGGGATGAATTTAATATCACCTTTTTTAACAGCTTCAATTGCCGGTTTAGCAAGCGGTTTCATCTTAACAAACCATTGTGTGGATAATAACGGTTCTATGGTGGTATTGCATCTTTGGCACTTTCCGACATTATGAACATGGTCTGTAACACGAACCAACACTTGATTTAACTCAAGCATTTCAACTGTTTTTTTCCTTGCTTCTTCACGTGTTAAACCTTGTAATTGAGGAGGAACATACTCGTTTCTCATCATACAGCCTTTTTCATCAATAACTTTTATTTGTTCAAGATTATGACGTTTACCGACTTCAAAGTCATTGGGGTCATGTGCGGGTGTAATTTTTAACGCACCCGTTCCGAAAGATTTATCAACATAATCATCGGCTATAATGGGAATAGTTCTTCCGGTCAAAGGCATAACGCAATATTTACCGATTAAATCCTTATATTTAAAATCAGTGGGATTGACTGCAACGGCAACATCTCCAAACATTGTTTCAGGTCTTGTTGTTGCAATTACAATAGCGCCCATTTCGTCTTTAAGTGCGTACGAAATTTCCCATAAATGACCGTCCTGCGTTTCATAATTTGTTTCAATATCGGAAATGGCGCTTTGACATCTGGGGCACCAGTTAACTATGTAACTGCCTTTATAAATTAAGCCTTTGTTATATAAATCAACAAAAACTTTCTTAACCGCATCACAGCACCCTTTGTCAAGAGTAAATCTTTTTCTTGACATATCAAAACTTGCGCCTAGAAGTTTAAACTGTTCTAAAATTCTGTCTTTGTGTTCATTTGCCCAAGTCCAAGTTTTTTCCAGAAACTTTTCTTTTCCTAAAGAGTGTCTTGTTAAGCCGTCTTTAGCAAGATTTTTTTCGATTACATTCTGAGTAGCAATACCCGCATGATCACAACCCGGAAGCCAAAGAGCCTCATAACCCAGCATTCTGTGATATCTGACCAAAATATCCTGCAAAGTTCCGTCCAGCGCATGACCCATGTGAAGCACTCCCGTAACGTTTGGCGGAGGAATTACTATTGAATACGGCAGTTTTGAAGAATTGGCATCGGCAGTAAATACCTTATTATCTTCCCAAAATTTATAAATTTCATTTTCAATTTTACGTGCATCGTAAGTTGTAGCAATAGTTTGTGCAGTGTTTTGAATTTCAGTCATTTTAATATCCTTATGTTATATAAAATAATTTATCACAAAAGTATTAGCCGATAAAGATATTATTGCACCGATTATTATTATATAAAATTATCGAATGAGGATATTATTTAGCGCAGTTTTTATCATATTTTTAATGCAAATCTGTATTGCAAAAGAGCAGTTGTATGATAATCCGATAGAATACGACAGCAATAAAGGCTGTAAACTAAACGAGTACTGCCAAAATAATCTTGATGAAATTGACCTTGAAAGCTACATAAAACAGGAATTGAAAAATATATACGTAACTGTAAGTCTTGATGAATGCATTGATATAGCGTTGAAAAACAACTTTGATTTGGAAATTGTCTATCATGAATACAAAAGCTCAAAATATGAGTTTGAAAACTCTCTGGCAAAATTTCTTCCTGATTTTACAACAACATCGTATATAGCAGACTATAGAGGTCAAATCCTTGTCGGAGGTGTTTTAAACGATAGATTTCATGAAACTGCCGTTTCTGTAAATATGACTGCTCAACACTACCTAACCAAAGGCGGAGAAGAAATTTTTGAAGCAAAAGCAAAAAAATATTTTGAAAAATCAAAAAAACACAATCAATTTTTTACAAAAACTCAAGTAATATACTATACTGCAAGATATTACTATGAGATGCTTCTGGCAAAAATTAACATTGAAATATATTTAAGAAACCTGATTGAAAGAAATGCGCAGTTAGCATTAACTGAAAGTCAGGAAAAAGCCGGCTTTGGAACGCATTTTGATGTGGTTCGTTCTCAAAACGAATCAGCTCTGGCAAAAGCGGATTTATATAATGCTTTAAATCAATTCAGAATGTCGCAATCAAGGTTGGCAAATATAATGGGAATAGACGTAAAAACGGCACTTATGCCGTTTGAAGATGACGTTAAAGAATTGGATT
>CANQAW010000048.1 GCA_947589525.1 Candidatus Gastranaerophilales bacterium | reverse complement strand
CTTTTTCTATCTCTTTAAGATTTTGCTCGTTTAAGTTGACTCCTTCAATATCAAAATCGTAATAAAATCCGTTTTCAATAGCAGGCCCGATTGCAAGTTTTGCTTGAGGGTAGAGAGTTTGAACCGCCTGCGCCATAATATGAGAACAAGAATGTCTTAGAGTGTGTAATTTTTCTTCCATTTCCATTTTTCTATTCCTTAAAAGCTTTTAATTACTCAAATTTTAACATAAAATTTGAGTAATACAAAAATAATTATTCAGAGTTTTTAAGTAAATATGTTCAACATACATTTATACAGCATAAGAATACAAAAACCAAAAAAACAAATTTTGGAAAAAGAAGAAAAATCCAAATCAAAAACTATAAAACCAAAAAGAAATATTATATCTGTCGATAATGTTCCTTATAAAAAATTAGGTGTTTTTAGGGTTTTTCAAGGTCCTAAAATCAGAAGTGCAAAATTAAGCACAAAACCTTTTGTTGAAATTCAGCCCGATACGTTTTTTATCAGGATGAAGCACTATCAAAAAGACCCCATTTGGGCAAAAAGAATGGTTGAACTAACTTATGCGGTCAGTTCTTTAATGAGCTTAAATTATGATTTTGATGAAATTTTAAAATATATTGAAGAGAACGTTAGAAGAATAAACGGTTCAAATGAATACGGAAGAAGAAAAGGCATACATTCAACAGGTTTTAATATCAAAAAAAATGAAAGAGGGGAAGAATATTATGAAACATATAAAAAACTTTTTATATCCAAAAAAGGAAAAAACGCAAAATTTAAAAACTCAATTCACAAAATAATCACCCCTAAAACGCAAGACTCATCAATCAACCCGTACACTTGTGATATTAAATATTACAGAGTGGATGATAAACATTCATTCACAGAAATAAGATACGGCAACAACAAAAAAAACTCTCAAATGCCCGATAATTTACTTTTAGTTAAAAACGAATACGAAAAACTAAAACGAATAAAAAATCCGACAAAACAGGATATAAACAAAGCTGCTGCAAAAATTAACTGGCTTATTGCCCAACAATGCCCCTATTGGAGAGGCAATGATTCAATTGCAAATATTCTGACAAAAGCTATTTATAATTCTTACGGTTATAAAACAAGCCCGATAAAAGCAGGCAAAAGTTTCGATTTTGAAGCTTTTTACAGAGATTTAGAAGATTATATCGAGGTTTATCCCTCTTTATTTGAAATTGAACCTTATAAAGATATTTAAAAGCCCCGAAAATCGGGGCTTTTATTTTAACTAATAAGCATTTAAATATCTGTCTTTTTCCCATTGAGTGACGTAGGTTCTGTAGCTATCCCATTCAATGTGTTTTGCCGTTATAAATTCATTTAAAATATGCTCACCGAGTGCATCTTTTATAACTTCATCTTTTTCTAACATTTCAACTGCTAAATTTAATCCCCCAGGAAGTGAATCAATATGAGCTTTTTTAAGTTCTTTAGGAGTCATTTCATAGATATTTTCTTCAACTTGAACGGGCGGTTCGATTTTATTTTCAATACCGTCTAAAATAGCACCTAAAATAACCGCTAAAGCTAAGTAAGGATTGCAAGAGGGGTCGGGCGAGCGAAGCTCTATTCTTGTTGCAACTCCTCTTTTTGCGGGAACTCGAATTAACGCAGAGCGGTTTGCTAAAGACCAAGCCAGATAAACAGGTGCTTCATACCCGGGGACTAACCTTTTATAGCTGTTTACCGTGGGGTTTGTTATTGCGGTAAATGATTTAACATGCTTTAAAACCCCGCCTATTGAATAAAGTGCTTCTTTTGAAAGCTGAAAATCACGCTCGGGCGCATAAAAAACATTTTTATCGTCTTTAAATAAAGATAAATTGCAGTGCATGCCTGAACCGTTTATTCCAAAAATCGGTTTTGGCATAAAAGTAGCGTGAACCCCATATTCGTTTGCTATACTTTTTACGACATATTTAAAAGTGATAATATTATCAGCAGTTGTTAGCGCATCTGCGTATTTAAAATCAATCTCGTGCTGTCCGTCAGCTACTTCGTGGTGGCTTGCTTCAATTTCAAAACCCATTTCTTCTAAAGTACTTGTAATATCACGTCTTATATCTTCCGCTAAATCAGTGGGCGCAGCGTCATAATATCCGCCTTTGTCATGGGGAATTGTAGTTGCACGGCCCTGTTCGTCCAATTCAAAAATGAAAAATTCGGCTTCAGGCCCCACATTCATTTTATAACCGAGTTTTTCGGCTCTTGCTATCATTCTTTTTAAGTTACAGCGAGGGCAGCCTTCAAAAGGAGTTCCGTCAGCGTTATGAATATCGCAGATTATTCTTGCAACATTTTTACCGTCTCTTTCGCACCATGGAAGAATTGTAAAAGTGTCTAAATCAGGATAAAAATACATATCCGAGGTTTCAATACTTCTAAAACCCTTGATTGATGACCCGTCAAGCATAATTTCATTGTTTAAAACTTTGTTTAACTGGCTTATAGGTAAACACAAATTTTTAATAGTTCCGTTAATATCACAGAATTGCAGTCTTATAAAACCGACTTTGTTTTCTTTAACCAGTTGTTCGATTTTTTCTTTTGTCATCTTCGCGTATGCCATATATTTCCTCCTAAAATATTTCTTACAATTATTTTCCTCAGTTAAGAAGGTTTTGTCAAAGAATGAAAAATTTTTATAAAAAACGAATTTTCGAAAATTAATAAAAATTTTTAAAAAATCAAAGTTTTTATTTTAAATTTTGCGGATTTTAAAACTCATTTTTAAAAATCAGGCAATATTTTTTTAAAAAACCTTAAAATTGCAGTTTATTTTTTTGATTTTACAAAAGTTAATATTATACGAAAATTGTCTGTTCTCTGTCCGCTCCGACACTAATTATAGTAATTTTTATTCCTAAAATTTCTTCCAGTCTTTTTAAATAAATTTTAGCGTTTTGAGGAAGTTCATCATAACTTTTACATTTAGTAATATCGCAATTCCAGCCTTTAAAAGTTTCATAGACGGGTTCAAAATCTTCGTGCGTATAGACATTTGTAGGATAATGATTAATTATTTCTCCCGTTATTTTGTTTTTATAAGAAATTGCAATTTTAATCTCTTCAAAACTATCTAATACATCAAGTTTTGTTAAAGCAATTTCAGATAACCCGCCCGCTAAAACAGCATATTTTGCACTGACCGCATCAAACCAGCCGCATCGTCTGGGTCTGCCCGTAGTAACGCCGAATTCTCCTCCGATTGACCTTAATTTTTCTCCTGTTTCATCGTTTAATTCGGTTATAAAAGCACCCTCACCGACTCGTGTCATATAAGCTTTAAAAACGCCTACTGCCCTATCAATTGCTAAAGGCCCTATTGAAGCGCCGACTCCCGCACCCCCTGCGGTCGGTGAAGAAGAAGTAACAAAAGGATAAGTTCCGTAATCAATATCTAACATTACTCCTTGCGCACCTTCAAAAAGAATTGTTTTATTATTTTTATAATTTAAAAGATTTTCCTGCCATCTAAAATCAACGTAAGGAGATAAAATTTCACGATATTTCGCGCATTCGGCTAAAATTTCTTCTTTTGTATAGGGTTTTAAATTATAGACAAATTGAAGTTCTTTGTTTTTCTTATCTAAAATAGTATCTAATTTTTTGGATAAAGTTCCAATATTAAATAAATCTTCAACTCTTATACCTGAGCGGTTGTATTTATCAGTGTAGGTCGGGCCTATTCCTTTTTTTGTCGTTCCTATTTTTATTTTACCTGAAGCTTCCGAGTATCCGTCAATATCTGTGTGATATTTCATTGTTATATGAGCCAAAGGAGAAATTTTAAGATATTTTTCAAAATGCTCTTTTTTAACGCCGAGCGCTATAATATCATCAATTTCTTTTTTTAAATCATCAGGCTTTATAACGCATCCTGCCCCTATCATACAAATTTTATTTTCGTATAAAATTCCCGAGGGAATTAAATGAAAAGCGTATTTTTTCCCCTCAACAACAACAGTATGCCCTGCGTTAGACCCGCCCTGAAAACGGGTTATAAAATCAGCTTCACGAGCAAGTAAATCGGTTATTTTTGCTTTTCCTTCATCTCCGAACTGCGCCCCTACAACAACTGTATTTTTCATATCCTCTCCTTTTTCCTTATTTATTTTACAATAAAAAAGGAAATTTATAGTATAATATTTTTAAAGCCGTAAGGAGGATATTTATGCACTTAGGACCGATGGAAATAGGTTTAATTTTAGCAGTAGTTGTTTTATTGTTCGGGGGAAAAAGAATACCCGAACTTGCAAGAGCTCTTGGCAGGGCAAGTGTTGAATATAAAAAAGCAAAAGAAACTTTCCAAAAAGAAGCTCAGGAAATAAAAAATTCGGTTAACGAAGAAACAAAAGAAATACCGGTTCAAGAACCTGTAGAATAATTATGTCAAACGATAATAAAGAAGAAAGTTTCATCAGTCATCTGGAAGCACTCAGACAAACAATTATACAATGTTTAATTTCTTTGTGCGTCACGCTTCCGATTGGAATTATTCTTGCGCCTAAAAGCTTAAATATACTTACAAAGCATTTAATCGGTGGCAATAAATTACAATTTAACTATTTTTCCCCGATGGAAGTTTTTATAATACAAATTAAAATTGCTCTTTTAATTTCTTTTGTTATCGCTTTTCCGTACATAGTTCAAAAAATTTGGGAATTTATTCTGCCTGCGCTTTACGAGAACGAAAAAAAATTCATAAAATCCAACGTTTTAATGTCTCTTGCGTTGTTTGTTTTCGGAAATTTATTCTGTTACTTTTTTATAATTCCGTTAATTGTAAAATTCGGCTTAAGTTTTACCACGGCTCAAATTAATCCCGTTTTTTCAATTTCAAACATAATTAATTTAACACTGGGGCTTTGCGTTGTTTTTGGCTTAATGTTTCAAATTCCGCTTGTAATACGTTCTTTAATAAATCGGGGAATAATTTCATATAATTCAATTAAGGATAAAAGACCTTATGTTGTTGTTATATTGCTAATTATAGCAGGATTTTTAACTCCGCCCGATATAGTTTCGCAATTAATGCTTTTTGTTCCGACTTATCTTTTATTTGAGCTTGGATTGTTAACTTCAAAAAAGCATCAAAAGGAGATTAAAGAAGAATAATGCCCTCTGTAAGCCCCGTCACCTCAATTTTAAAAAGTCTTGAAACTTCTTCTTCGTTAGGCATGTTTGCTCGTGATACAGCAGGATGTTTAATTGCAAGATTAAGCCTTGCAAGAACTCCCGAGGAAGCTCGCGAAATTGCCTTTGCGGAAACAACCGAAAGCGCTGTATTTTATTTTTCAGCACCTGCATTATCAAAACTTGCTTCAAATATTTTTCAAAAAAAATTTAATTTAACAAAAGAGCAATTTCAAACGCCGTACAATAATTTAAAAAACTTAAATCCCGAAACGGCAAAAAATATCAAACTTGCAAAATTTTCTCAAATTGCAGGGGTTTTTGGTTTGATTTTACCCTTTATATATGCAATTGCTCCGATACGCAATTTAATATCCAAGTCGGGTTCGGGAATAAATAAATTTACCTCTTTAGCGGGTTTGGAAAAAAATAAAACGGATATTGATAAAGAAAGAAAAGACGCTAAAGAAAAAGCAAAAACTCTTATTAAAAAATTATCTTTAATTTCTCTTTTATCTTTATCGGGTGCATTTGGCGCAGTCGGTTTATCCAAAAATAAAAATTTTTATAAATATTTTGAACCCTTGTTAAATAAAGTTGTAAAAACTCTGGAATTTTCAAAAGATAACGATTTAAAACTCGCTCATTACGGAGCTTTAATTTATCCTGTGAGCATTTTGGGTTATTTTTGCGCTTCAAGAGATAAATATGAAGTAAAAGAAAATATAAGAAGATTTTCTGTAACCGTCCCTTTATTGTTTTTTGGAGAAAAGATAATTGAAAAACCGATTTATGGATTTTTTGATAAAATAAATAAAACAAATGTTTTAGATAACGGCATAATAAAAAGCTATAAAGATATTTTAAGCACCAAAGGAGATATTCAAAAAAATCTTTTAAAAACCAAAAACCCTGCCTACGCTTTGACATTTTTAACTAACACCATCTTTATTGCGGGTGCGGTTGCTCTTTTAAACAGAATTAAAACAAAGGAAAATTTTAAAAAAGACAACAAATTAAAAACAACCTTAAAACCGATGGATATACAAGAATTTATAAAACTTGCACAAAATAAAAGCTCTGCTTAAAGTTAAACAGAGCTTTCAATTAAAATTATTGTTTTAAAAATGCCAAAATTAATTTAATTTTGTACATCTTCCAAGCTTAAATAAAACTTTTGCCGATTCCATCTGAGTTCTGGAAACTTCTCTGTCGCAAAGAACATAAATTCCTGAATCAAGGTCTTTTACTTTGCAAAATCTTTGTTGCGCAACTTTGCAGTTGTATGTGTCGCCGTAGCCTTCCGCATCAAAATATTTTCTTTTAACTTGAGCGTATTCTTTGTCTTTTAAGACATCTTTTTTAACTTTTGTTTTTGTTGCGTAAGTTGAAGTTGTCTCAGCGTTAGCAATAACCGAAAAAGCTGATAGTGCAACCATTGTGGCAATTAATGTTAGAGCAAATTTTTTCATTTTTTATCTCCTAATATTTATATTATATCAAAACCTGTATATTTTCTCAAAACTTCAGGAATTATAATATGACCGTCAGGTGTTTGGAAGTTTTCGCAAATTGCGGCAAGTGTTCTTCCGACAGCCAGACCTGAACCGTTTAAGGTATGGACAAATTCAACGCTTCCGTCTTTTCTTCTAAATCTGATATTGGCTCTGCGCGCTTGATAATCGCCAAAATTAGAGCAAGAAGATATTTCTTTATAAGAATTGTATGAAGGTAACCATACTTCTAAATCATAACATTTTTTTGCACTAAATCCAATATCCCCCGAAGATAAACAAACTCTTCTGTAGGGAAGTTTTAAAAGTTCAAGTACGTTTTCAGCATCCCGTGTCAATTTTTCGTGTTCTTCCTCTGATTGTTCGGGTTTTGTTAATTTAACAAGTTCGACTTTGTTAAATTGGTGCTGTCTTATTAAACCTCTGGTATCTTTTCCCGCACTTCCCGCTTCACGCCTAAAGCAGGGAGTGTAAGCAGTCATATATTTAGGAAGTTCATCCTCGCTTAAAATTTCATCCTGATAAATATTTGTAACGGGGACTTCCGCAGTCGGAATTAAATATAAATCTTCATCCACGCATTTAAACATATCCTGTTCAAATTTAGGCAGTTGTCCCGTTCCTGTCATAGTTTTAGAGTTTGCCATAACAGGCGGGAAAATTTCTTCATAACCTCTTGTTTGTGTATGAGTATCTAAGAAGAAATTAATTATTGCACGCTCTAATTTTGCGCCTTTTCCTCTGTATAGCGTAAATCTTGTATGAGCAAGCTTAACCCCTCTTTCAAAATCCAACATATTTAATTCGGGGCATAAATCCCAATGCGCTTTAAATTCAAAATCAAATTTTGCAGGTTCGCCCCAGCGTTTAATTTCAACATTAGCGCTGTCATCCGCCCCGATTGGGATTTCAGGGTCGGGAGTGTTTGGAATTCGCAATAAAGTATCTTTCTGTTTAATATCTAAAGCGGTTAATTCTTCTTCAAGTTTTTTGGCTTCTTCGCCTAAAGCTCTTATTTCCGCTTGGATAGAGGAAGTATCTATTCCTTGTTTTTTCATTTCACCGATTTTATTAGATTCGGTTTTTCTTTTTGCCCTTAAATTATCAAGTTCAAATTGAATTTTTCTTCTTTGTTCGTCTATTTTTAAAACTTCATCTATTGAAAGTTCGGGGTTTCTTCTTTTTAAAAGTTCGTTTATTTTATCGGGATTTTCTCTGATTGCTTTGATATCTAACATCTTTATACTCCTAATTTTGCCTTAATTTTTCCAAGTATTTTTTTAATTCTTTAATCTGCCTTGGTTTGATTGGTTTTATCTGTCCTTTTTTTAAACCTGTAAGTTCAATGTTTGCATGTCTTATTCTCTTTAAGCTTACTACATTATAGCCTAAAAATTCAAACATTTTTCTGATTTGTCTGTTTAAACCTTGATATAAAACAATTTCAAAGGTGGTTTCTTCCTTGTTTTCTTCTAAAATCGCCCAATCGCAATAAGCGATTTTATCTTTTTCAATTTCAATACCGTCATTGAGCTGTTGAAGTTCAGACTTTTTTAATTTTCCTTTAACTTTTACAATATACGTTTTTGCGGCTTTTATTGAGGGGTGGGTTAATTCAAAAGCTAAATTACCGTCGTTTGTGAGAATTATTAATCCTGAAGAATCTTTATCAAGCCTTCCTACGGGATTTAAGTGCTTTAATTCGTCGGGGATTAAATCATATATTGTTTTTCTTCCTTTTTCATCTGATTTTGTCGTTATATAGCCTGTCGGCTTATAGAATTTATAATATTCAAGTTTTTCAGCACGAATTAATTTATCATCAATCGTGACTTTGTCTTTAACTCTGACTTCAAAACCTAACATATCAACGATTTTGCCGTTAACTTTAACTCTTTTTTCCAAAATATATTCGTCTGCTTTTCTTCTTGAGCAAAAACCGCTTTGAGCAATATATTTATTAATTCTCATAGAAAAATTATATCAGAAAATATTTATTCTTTTCTGTTTTGTTTAAAATATTTAATTATTAATTTTTGTAAAATCCAATCTTAAAACAAAAAGCTTTTATCGTCTTTAAAAAATAGTAAATCTCATTGATAAATCAAATAAGCTCGGGGAAAATTTCTTTGAAAATTCAAATAACATTTTGGCAATTTTCCCTCTAAAAATGTTTTTATTACATTAAGAGGAAATTAACGGAATGAAAGAAGTTTTATCGGCAGATTTTTGCGATGAAAAATTACATACAAATTCAAGCGCAACTTTAACAATTAAAAACAAAAAAACTTGCGCAAACGAAGAAAAAATTAAAAAGCTTTTCGAAAAGTTTTTAAACAATCCCGAAAAACTTTTTGAATATATAAAATGCGCAAATACTCCCATTCACAAAATCAAATATGCTGATAAAATTCTGTCTTTAATTGGCGAAAATGAAGGTTTTATTCTTCCTCAAAAAGGATTAAAAGCGCTGTATTTAAATTTAATCCTGAATAAAAAGTTTTCTCTTAAAACAAAAGAAATGTTTGTCTTGAGAAACTACAACGTTAATTTGTATGCTTTTATATATCAATTTTATAACTGGTATGGTTTTAAAATGAATTTAACGGGTTTTGAACAAGACTCGCAGGAATATTTTAAACACGTTTTTAAAATTTGCGAGTCGGATAAAATCCAAGAGCTTTCATTTGAAGAAATAATGAAATTAAAAAGTGCAATAAAAAGAGACCTTGAAGCAATTAAATTTACTATTTCTTTTGTTAAAGAAAAATCCATGGCAAAGAAAAATCTTGACAGGATTAAACAAGGTCAAAAAGTAAGCATTTAATTTTGTCTGATTTTTTTAATTTCTTGCGACAGTTTTTCTATTTTTTCTTTTATTGTTTTATCCGTTGAATTCTTATCAAGCAGAACTTCTTCAAATGTTTTATTAATTGCTTCATTTACGGTTGTTTGATTTTTTTCAATTTCGCCGTTTTCAACATCTGTTAATTGTTGCGCGCTTATACAGCGGGATTTATCATATAAATCTTCCGAACAGTTTTTAAAATAATCATCGGCAAGAGCATATTTATTTGCGGGCAGAACATTTGTCAGTTTTGCAAATTCAAGCTGATTATCTTCATTTGTAAGCATAAGCGCAAACTCAAGAGCTAAATCAATATTCTTAGAGCGTTTCGGAATAATTAAATTCATTAACGAAATATCGTATTTGCGATTTTTTCCCGTTAACTGCAGTGCTATTTGAGATTTTTCGTAAATATCGGGGGAAGATTTTTTAATCATATTAATGAAATTAGCTCCCGCAACAATTATTGAAGCTTGGTTTGACATATATTTTTCAATAATTTCCCTGTGAGATAAAGTTAAAATATCTTTTGGAAGCTGTTCTTTTTTATACATATTATTAAACTTTGAAAAAAGCTCAAAAGCATTATTTTTTTCCCGTTCATCTTTAAAATAGTTTACGTCGTATTTTGCAAGAATTTTAGCCAATGTATCATTTTCATTTAACGAACCCGCAAAAGGCGCTATATTTGTGCAGGCATAAAATTCATCCGAAATTTCAAACAGCTCGTCAAAAGTTTTTATAAACGGTTTTTGATTAAAACATCTGTCGTAATCTTGCTTGTTGTATATTGTTACTGCACTTGTTGCATAAAAAGGAAGAGCATAAATTTTATCTTCAAATTTTAATTGATTAACAAGTTTGGGGTCAAATTGTTCTAAATCTTCTTCATCAAATATATATAAGGTATCTTTTTGGGCCAAAAGCAGTGAAAATTGAGGATTTAAATTAACCAAATCAGGCGGATTGTCTGATAAAATTGAAGCGAGAGTTCTTTTTTGCGCTTCGTTAATAGGAATATCAATCCATTCAACTTTATATTCGGGATGTAATTTTTCAAAATTTTGAATTTTATCCTGCATTTGAACTTCATAAACAGGTTTCAATTGAATAGACCAAAAAACAAACTTCTTATTATCTTCGGG